>CALCMJ010000062.1 GCA_937967615.1 uncultured Saprospiraceae bacterium | reverse complement strand
AACAGCAAAATAAACCAATAAAACACCTAAGATGAAAAGAATACTAATCGTCGTTTTTGCACTTATCGCAGTAGCTAGCTTATTTTACTGCTCGTTTCCCGAGCAAGAACAAATCAGCAATCCCCCTCCTACTGAAACTATTGTAAAACTAGATATGGAAAGTGGGGAATTCAGAGACTTGAAAAAGACTTGGATGAAACAACTCCATAACGCAGAAGAAGGTGTTGATTGGAAGATGGTAGAACTTGAGAACATGAAAACAAGAGAAGAGAAATTCAAAGAGCAGTCAGCATACCGTGGGGAGGAAGAAGAAATAGTGCCTGGGTATTTAACCGGAGAATGGACAGAGCGCGGAAGTAATAACAATGCTGGAAGTGTACATGCATCTGCTTATAATAAAAACACAGATGAATTATTTGTTATTTCAGATGGAGGTGCACTCTGGAAATCAAATCAGCATGGTGAAAACTGGACAGTTCAAAACGACTTTACAAGTTTAGATGTAAAATTCTTAGCCTCCTTTGTGGATGATGATAAGATAAGATTGGTTTCCGGAGAATTTGGGGAACCTCTTTACTCAGACGACCATGGTTTAACTTGGAATAAATCAGCAGGTATTGTAGGTCAAAGTAATTGGTCAAGGATCTACCACTGGATACAATTTGAAAATAGTGATGATATTTTTATTGCTCATAAGCCAGACTATTGGGACAATCTTTCCTTGTACCGAAGTACTGATAAGGGAGAATCGTTTCAAAAGATTAAGACATTTAATACCAATTTATATGTATCATTCAGCAAGACGCGCGGAATGGATGAATTTTTTATTCTAGAAGGTATGAAGGGAACTAACGTTTTGTATAACTGGGATTCTGACACAGAATCTTTAGACGTTGTGACAGCCTATCCAATGGAGTATTCGAGAGTTAATCTTACACCAATTGTAACTGACAGCAGTATAAACTTTATAAGCTTTGATTCTGAGTTGAATGTACACCGATCAACGGATATGGGTTCTACTTGGGAACAGATAAGCACTCTTCCAAGTAACCCTTGGGGAGAATTTTGGGTATCAGCTAGTAGCCCTAATTTCATCTTATATGGTGCAGTTAATTTATATCGTTCAGTGGATGGAGGAGAAACATGGGACCAAGCAAGTGATTGGGCAGAATATTACAGCGATATAGAAAACAAGATCCATGCAGACATGATGTATTTCAATGAGGTGGAAAGAGAAAATGATACACCTCTGATCTTAGTGAGTAATCACGGAGGAATAAGTAAGTCTGAGGATTACACGGTGCAACTTAAGAACTTAAGTTTAAAAGACCACAACGTAAACCAATTCTATGATGTGCGCTCCCACCCTGTCGTCACGAATTACATTTTTGCCGGATCGCAAGACCAAGGTTTTCAGAGAGGATTAGCTGACCACAATTCAGATGAAACCATTGAAATGGTGCAGGTTATATCAGGCGACTATGGACATATAGAATTTACGCAAGAAGGAGAAAAGATGTGGATGGTTTATCCAGGTGGGTGGGTTACTCACTATAGTAATCCAATCTCAGGCGGATATGATAAAAGCTGGGCTGTAGAATCAGAAAACGAGACCGTCTGGATACCACCTCTGGAGGCCATTCCAGATCCTAATGAAGATGCAATATATCTAGCAGGAGGAAACATGAATGGTGGTGAAGGTTCGCATTTAATAAAATTAAAATCCATTCCAGGAGCTGATATAGAAGTATCCCAATTTGATTTTGATTTTAGAGAAAGCGGCGGTGAAATATCTGCAATTGCACATAATGAATTTGACAGGAATATCATTTATGTAGGAACTACGTCAGGTGCCTTTTATATCAGTAAAGACAAAGGACTTTCATGGGAGCGAAGTTTTGTAAATGTTCCTGGTGCACATTATTTATATGGAGCTGACATTTTCCCATCAAGAGTAAATCCTGACGTTGTATATTATTGTGGATCTGGATATAGCAATGTGCCTGTTCTAGTTTCTTACGATGGTGGGGTAACATTCCAGAGTATGTCAAATGGTCTACCGCCTACACTTTGTTTTGGCATAGATGGAAATCCATCTGAAAGTTTATTATTTGCTGCTACAGAGTCAGGTCCTTTCGTATACGTTAAAGATTTAGATGAATGGTTTGAACTTGGCGGACTTAAAACACCAGCACAAAGATATTGGAGCTTAGAGTATTTACAGAAAGATGACATTGTACGCTTTGGCACCTATGGGCGAGGAATTTGGGATTTCAAGGTAACGCAAGGACCTCCAGTTGCCACTGAAGATTTTGTAGAGGAAAAAACTATAGAGGTCTTTCCAAATCCAATTTCAGATTATGTTTCAGTAAAAGCGGAAAAAGATGAAGATTTCAATATTGAAATCATTGACATGCAAGGAAAGTCTATATTAAGAACATCTTCAAGAAATAATGAAAAAATAGATGTATCTAAACTAAGCGCTGGCAAGTATGTTCTTGTGTTTAGATCTCAGAGTTTAAAAACAAGTAAACTAATTATTAAAAGCTAAATTATGAGTGAGGCTATAACTTATCATGGCATTGGATCTCGAGTGAATCATCCTGCATATGGAGATGGAGTCATTATCAAACTAGAACAAGCAGCCTATTTAGTATGTTTTATTCTTCATGGAGTAAAACACGTAGGCAAAACTTATTCTGCATGGGAAATTATTGAATCTATTCCAAGTGTGGATTCTGTTTCTTATACGGAAGCGGAGGAATCATTAATGAAAATCCTGCATTCTTGGAGTGATATTTCTCAGGTGGTTCCCTTAGGCGATAAATGGGATGGTGGAGACATGATCTTAAGGCCCCAGGGGGCTGACTTGAAGGAAAAAGTAATACCTATTGACACATTCTTTCATAAGATTGTAATGGTTAGGGACAGGTTGCGTGTCATGGAACAGCGTGTAAACAGTAGTAAAAATTTATCAGACGAGGAAAAAGTTAACTTACAACAATACATCACACGGATCTATGGAAGTTTGACTTCATTCAACGTTTTATTTAAAAATAAAGAAGATCATTTTGTTGGAGAAAAATCAAGTTAAATTATTCATTTTATGTTTACTCGTTACTATTGGAGGTTTCCAATGTATAAGTTTTGAAAATACCTACTCAAGTATACCTCCGGGAATCTGGAGAGGTGTATTAAAATTGGATAAACCACATTCTACTGCTTCAACTAGTGAAGAGGAAATTGATAAAGCATTTAATTATAAAGAACTTCCATTTAATTTTGAAGTTATCTACGATACAAAAGAAGACTTCCACATTCTCATACATAATGGAAGCGAACGTATTAAGATAGATGATATAAAATTTGGACGCGACAAAAAGACTGGACGTGACACTCTCCTCTTTCACTTTCCAGTTTATGATACTTACATTAAAGCATTGTACGAGGAAAATATCATTGAAGGCGCATGGTATGTAAATTATAAAGAGGACTACTCTATTCCTTTTATTGCATTTCACGGAAAGGATAACAGGTTTCCTTTAAATGACATCCCAGCTAGTCTCGATATTTCAGGAAACTGGAGTTGTAATTTCGATTTTGACAAAGTTGAAGATGCGTATCCAGCTCTGGGTGTATTTGCATTAAAAGAAAACAGTCTTCAGGGAACGTTTCAAACTGATACTGGAGATTATCGTTATTTGGATGGAAGCATGTATGGGGACAAATTTCAGCTTTCATGTTTTGACGGTTCACATGCGTTTCTTTTTGAAGGTAAAGTTTTTGAAGATGAAGAAATCTTAGGCACGTTCTATTCTGGAAAGCATTATAAAGCAAATTGGAAAGCGATTAAAGATCCTTCTTTTAATCTTGAAAGCCCGTTCAATTTAACGCAAACAATAAGTGATAAGGCATTTGATTTTTCATTTAGAGATACAAAAGGGAATATTGTTAATTTAAATGACCCAGAATTTAAGGGGAAGAAGAAGCTCGTTCAAATTATTGGTACATGGTGTCCTAACTGTAGAGATGAATCTAAATTTCTCGTTGACTACTTAAGTAAAAACAAACCTGATGATCTAGTTGTCATAGCAATTGCGTTTGAACGATATAGAGATGAAAAAAAGGCTATGCAGGCGATAGATAGATACATTGATAAAATGAACATCCCATACAAGGTGTTATATGGAGGTTATGCGAATAAAACTGAAACTTCTGAAAAATTCCCACAACTCAATAAAATAATATCTTATCCTACCTTATTATTTTTAGATACTGAGAATAATATAAAAAAGATTCATACAGGATTTAACGGGCCAGCTACTTCGGATTTCGAAGAATTCAAGCATGAATTTGATCGTATTATTCAATCCTTATAAGTAATATCAAAATACATGAATAAGACAATACTAATTACTGGAGCTACCTCAGGTATTGGTAGAGCAAGTGCATATCTTTTTGCAAAACATGGTTACAATCTAATCCTAACTGGAAGAAGGTTAGCTCGTCTTGAAGAGATATCAGAAGAGTTAAGACAAAGTCATAAAGTAGAAGTGCATTGCTTGAATTTTGACGTCCGTTCTTTTGAAGAATGCGCACAAGGATTTGATAAAGTTAAACACATCCCTATTGATATATTATTAAATAATGCGGGGAAAGCAAAAGGATATGATCCTATTCACGAAGGGAAGATTGCGCATTGGGAAGAAATGATAGATACAAATTTAAAAGGCTTATTATACATGACCCGTTTAGTAAGTCCAGGGATGGTAGAATTAAAATCAGGGCACATAATAAATATTTGTTCTACGGCTGGTAAAGAAGAATACCTAAATGGCAATGTCTACTGTGCCACAAAACATGCTGTGGATTCATTAACAAGAGCATTAAGAATTGATTTGCACAAACATAACATTCGAGTAAGTCAGGTAGCTCCTGGTCATGTAGAAGAAACGGAGTTTGCCAAAGTACGTTTTGATGGTGATGAATCTAAGGCTAAAATTTATGAAGATTTCAATCCATTAAGATCACAAGATGTGGCTGAGGCAATATACTTTGCTGCAAGCAGACCTTCTCATGTTGTTATTCAAGACATCCTTATGATGGGTACACAACAAGCTAATTCAAATACAATAAATAGAAGCGGAAGAAATTAATACCTGATAATTGCTCTTTTTTATTGAATTCTTCTAATCTTTGTAGAGCTAGAGATTGATTAAGGATTATGCTTTTTTATCCAACCAAAAGAAATCCACCAACTACCCACCAATATCGTTGCTGAATAATTTCCACTATTTAAAAAATTATTTTAACACCTAGACAATTGAATTTTATGCTACGCTACATTTATTTAAGTATTCTTTGCTTAATGTTTACAAATATCTCTTCACAAGTTATAGTGGAAGAAAGATCAGCTTATGACATCCAGATTGGAAATAAGTGGGATATTGGAATCCACCTTGGATTATCAAATAGTGGAACTGACACCCATTCTTGGGCAAGACATGGAGAGTCATTATTCGCAAAGTCAGAACCAGCTTATGGAATAAATTTGAAGTATCATCTCAATCCGAACTTTGCGTTCAGGTTAAATTATTTTGGAAGTAATATATCAGGAGATGACAATGACCTTTCTGGTCCATGTTCAGATATAAACGACAATGATTTACTGAATGACTGTCATCATCCACGAGGATGGAGTATGGAATCACCCTTACACGAATTATCCCTAGACCTTGAATGGGAGCCAAGAGGAGCTAAGCGCTGGGGAGACTGGGATGAGGAAGAAATAAAAGAGGGGCTTCTTAAAGGAAGATATGCTAGAAGAGATGGTAGACTCATGCGTGTAGATGCCGACGGAGAACTGCGGCCAATGGAAAAGTTCAAGAAAATTCTTTCACCTTACTTTACAATTGGTGTAGCATTGGCTTATACTGATCCTACCATTGATTACAATGGCATGGATGCAGTTGACGCTGGGACGGGTATTTCTAAATTAATAGAAAGAGATAAACAAGAATTCAAAACACCACATCTTGTAATTCCTTATGGAGTAGGCCTACGTTACGATTTATCTGAGCGATTTTTCTTAGATCTTGAGATGCGTTCTATTCTTCCAACAACAGATTGGTTAGATGGAATGTATTGGGCAACAAACTCAACTGATGAAAGAAACAATAATGATTCATATCAATTTGGCTTACTCAGATTAGGAATTAGATTAGGAGGTGATCCTGATACAGATGGAGATGGCATCAAAGACAGAGATGATGTATGTCCACTTGTTCCTGGAGTAAGAGAACTAGAAGGTTGTCCTGACTCTGACGGTGATGGAATAACGGACAGTAGAGATAATTGTCCAGATGTCTTTGGGTTAAGAGCATTCGCTGGATGTCCTGACAGCGATAGTGATGGCATCATTGATAATGATGATTTATGTCCAGAAGAAAAAGGATTAGCCAAACATGGTGGATGCCCAGATACGGACGGAGACGGTATTATTGATGCAAAAGACAAATGTCCGGAGGAAGCTGGTAAAATCGAAAATCAAGGTTGTAAAGAGATAGATACAGATGGCGATGGTGTAATTGACGACTTGGATGGTTGTCCAAATGTTTTTGGAAAAGTATTTGGTTGTCCTGATACAGATGGCGATGGTGTGGAAGACCGAGCGGATAGATGCCCAAGTATTCCAGGCGTAATTTATGGTTGTCCAGATACAGATGGAGACGGAATAATGGACTCTGCAGATCGCTGTCCTAGTGTTCCTGGCGTTGCAATGAATGGGGGATGTCCACCAGAACCAGAGAAAAAGATAGTTATTGTTAAACCTAATGTTGAAGCAATAAACACTATAAACTTCTCCATGCGTGAAATAAAGTTTGTTACAAATAGTGATGCAATAACAAAACAATCTTCAGTAAAAATTGATGAAGCTGTTTCATTTGCAAACGGATACCCAACTACTATTTTCCAAATCAGTGGTTACACAGATAATCTTGGAGATGCGGGATATAATCAGCGCCTTTCTGAAAGAAGGGCTAAACGGGTTTACGACGAAATGATAAAACGTGGCGTTGATGGATCTCGATTAAGATACGTTGGCTATGGTGAAACCAATCCAATTGCAGATAACACAAATGCTGTAGGAAGAAAAGAAAATAGAAGAGTTGAAATCTCAGTTGTCAACAATTAATAAAAAACACATTTATTTTAAAGAGCTAACTTAGGTTAGCTCTTTTTTTTTGTATGCTATTTGAAAAGCATTTTTAAACTCTTCTGCAAAGATCTCTTTAAGTTCGTTCATATCCACAGGCACTTTTAGTTCATTTGAGATACTGCTAACGGTTTTACCAACTTCTTTTATTCCACATGGAATTATATTATTAAAATACTTAAGATCAGTGTTCACATTCAATGCGAGGCCGTGCATGGTCACCCATCGACTTAGGTGAACACCTATTGCACACAATTTTCTTTGCCCATTTTCATCTTCAATCCATACCCCAGTAAAACCTTCTAAGCGTTTACCAAGCAAATTATATCTAGCCAAGACCCGAATTACGATTTCTTCTAAGAGTCTGACATATTTGTGGACATCATGAAAAAAGAAGTCAAGATCAAAAATGGGATAAGCTGTCAGTTGGCCAGGTCCATGATAAGTAATATCTCCACCTCTATTGATTTTGAAAGATTGGACACCATTTTTCTCTAATTCAGCCTGACTGGCTAAAAGATGCTCAATTTTAGCACTTTTCCCCAGTGTATAGACTGGATTATGTTCGCATAAAAGCAAGCGATGTTCTGCTAAATACGGTTGTTTAGCTCGAATGGCACTTATTTTGCACTCTTTTATGTTTTGGTGAATTACCGTTTGATAATCCCAAGCAACTTGGTAGTCTACAGAGCCCAAGTCTTCTAAAATAACCTCCTGCAATGGTCTTTTCAAGCGATAGTTGATTGAAATACTTAAATATTATAACTTTACAAAGTTAAAACTAATCTGATTATGAAACACTTCATCAAAACGGTGTGCTTGTTTACAGTACTTTCTGTTAGCGCTTCAGCACAGTTGGCACCAGATTTTACCATTACGGATACAGATGGCGAATCGCACACTTTATACTCAGATTATCTGGATCAAGGCTTCACGGTTGTTATTAAAATATTTTTTGTTGCCTGTCCTCCATGTAATTCGATTGCTCCCTCTGTACAACAAAAATACGTAGACTGGGGTGAAGGAGAATATGATGTCCAATTCATGGAGTTGTCAAATAAAACATGGGATAACAATTCGAATGTAGCTACTTTCAAGGCCAATCATGGTATCACTTTCCCTGGAGCTGGAAATGATGGCGGGGGTTATGACGCCCAATCTTTATTTACATCTGGAGATTTTGGGCCATTTTTTGGAACACCGTCTTTCTATGTTATAGCTCCTGATGGGACTGTAGCTGTTGCACCAAATTTATTTTCTGTAGAAGAAGCAATCGTAGCCACAGGTGCAATGGGCCCAGGTGGAATGAATCAGCCAACAACTGCCTTTAATTTAAATATAGTGAATGCTGCTACTAATTTAGGCTTGTCAAATGTCAATGTGAAAATAGGAAATGCAGGAAATGCTAACAGTGCAACTCCAATAAATTTATCAAGCTTTTTAAATATTGAACAAATAATAGAAGCGTATCCAAATCTTACATCGCACACTTTATTTTTTGAAAAAAACAATGAACCTCTTTCTGGAGTTTCTACTATAGACATTACACTCATGGTGCGTCATATTCTAGGTATTACGCTCCTGGATGAAGATTACAAGTTAATTGCAGCAGATATTAATGAGGACGACAAGATTTCTGGAATTGACATCGTTGCATTACGTAAAGTAATATTAGGACTTAGTAATTTCCCAAATGGAAATGTTTGGAAGTTTAATCCCCCAAGCATACCATTAAGTCTTGATCCTGGAAATACAATTAATCTAAATACAGTGGGTATAAAAATTGGAGACTTACACTAATTGACAATACTAACTCCTCTTGTATCCAGCATATTTAAAGCATTCGTTTTAAAATCTCTTATCCTTTTCTGAAGAAAAACAGCTGTCTCATCGTAGTACAAAAATATGACTGGGGCTTCATCGATTAAGATTCTATCCATCTTCCAGTAGAGTTCATATCTTTTTGTATCATCCGTCTCAGCTAGGGCTCTTTCATATAATGCATCAAATTCTACGTTTTGGAACCGAGTATAATTGGGCGGAGGAGGATTCTTACTGTAATACATACACAGAAAGCTTTCCGCATCAGGATAGTCAGCAATCCATGAAGCTCTAAACATGGCAATAGATTCGTTTCGCATTCCTTGTCTAAGAATGGAAGGTTCCATCATTTCAATCTTTACTTTAATACCAATATTTTCCCAACTTTTTGCAACGTATGTAATCACATCAACATACTCATTGTTAGTATGTATCTTGATTTCCTCACTTACTAAAAAGTAATTTGATTTTTGAAGGTAGTACAAAGCAGAATCTTGATTAAAGCTATAACCTATAACCTTTTCTGGATTATACGAAGGGAGTCCTTGAGGAACAAATCCAGCTACCGCAGGAATTCCTATATTATTCTTTAAACTCGCTAAAAGTTCTTCTCTATTTATCGCAAAGTTCAATGCTTTTCTGAAATACTTATTTCCCAGAATAGAATTTTCTGCAAGCTTCATATTAATCCCGATGTATTCTGTATTTAAGAACGGAGAATTATTAAGAGTTAAAAGATCAAAATGTTTATTTAGTAATCTTCCTTTTTTATCCAGCAATTCGCTTGCATAAGAAGATTCAATTCCTGACAGCATGTCGAGATTATCATTCAATAGCTCATAATATGCAATCTTTTTATCTGGTATAAAACTGACTTTAATACCTTCTAAATCGCCATTAGATTGTGGGTAATCCATATTTTTGGACAAATAGAGACCTTGATTTTCTTTCCATATTTTGAATTGAAAAGGTCCCGTTCCTACTGGATGAGACCTAAATTGACTCCCATAAAAGTCAACAGCCTCCTTAGCAACAATTGAACAATATTGCATAGTAAGAATACCAAGTATAGGAAGAAATGGTTTATTTAAATTAAGAACAAATGTGCTATCATTTAGTGCGACAAAAGGATTTTCAATATCTACAATCCCATTAAATATCCACGAACCTGGCGAATTAGTATCCTTATCTATTATGCGGCTAAAGCTGTAAACTACATCATGAGCGGTCACTTGCCTTATTTTTCCATTAAAACATGGGTCATCATGAAAGTAAAATGAAGTATCTAATATGAAGGTAAGTTGTTTTCTATCTACAGAAAAACTCCAAGATTTTGCAAGCCGAGGTATTAATTTTAATGAATCGTCTAAGCTTAGGAGCCCATCATATATCTGATTTACGGCCCACATATTGTTTTGCGATTTTGCAAATGCAGGGTCAAGTGAAGTGATATTATTCGCCTGATTGTATCTTAGGACTTTAAATTGTTCTGATTCAGAATTATTTTGACAGGAATTGAATATAATTAAAACTAAAATAACATATATAAACGACTGATTATCAATGTGTTTTGATAAATACTTAAACAAGTCAATAAGGTCTTTAGAAAATTTTAACATAAAATAATTATTGTAAAAGAAGCTTTTTCTTCTATCTTTACGATATCCTTACAGACAATTCACACACAATCAATTTTTGCTGATCATTCATTTTTTTTTTGCAACAACACACAAGTGTAGGTAATCGCCTATACATTTTGATGCACAAATATAAACAATGAATAAACTAACTTTTGGTCAAGCAAAGCAATCACACGTTTTCTTTACCACTTTACTCTTTCTGCTCTGTTTTTCTCTTCAAGTATTTGCAAATGTAAATAATGATGAATGTGTAGAATGTAATACTTCACCAGTGATTACTTGCCCAAGCAATTATTTTGGCTGCCCAGGTGATGATACCAATCCAGATCAAACAGGTTATGCAACTGCCATACCTGGTGATAGTGATTGTGAAGAGCCTGTTGTAACATATACAGACTTAATCATGTCTGAGGGGCCATGTACTGGCCAGACTCTCATAAAAAGAATATGGTTTGCAGAATATCCAAACAATTCAAATCCTTGGTTATTTGCGGAGTGTACACAAATAATTTTACTTGAAGACGTTGAAGTGCCCAGTTTATGGGAATGTCCTGAGGACATAACCATAGATCTTAGCGTAGACTGTGATGCTAGCGTTGAATGGTTAGATCCAGTTCCAGCTGATAACTGTGAAGTTGAATCCATGACATCAAACTATTCAAGTGGTGATGTATTCCCGAGTGGAACAACAACTGTCACATTTAATCTTACAGATGTTTGTGGAAATACAAATTCTTGTTCTTTTGATGTTACAGTTACTGGTGAATGTTGTACAGAACCACCTGTAATCACTTGTCCTCCAAATTTTGATATATGTCCATCTGAATATATTTCTGAATCATGTGGGACTTGTTATGAAGACAATATTATTAGTGG
>CALCMJ010000061.1 GCA_937967615.1 uncultured Saprospiraceae bacterium | reverse complement strand
TGCTCTTTATTTTATGAAAGAATCTCTTTCTGGCGGAATTCAAAACATCTTGCTTTTTATTTTAGGATGTGCACTTGCATATTTTATTATTACCATAAGTCCGGTCAGCGGGTCAGAAAACTTATTTTATGTTTTCTTCAGCGGAGCTATTGCCGTTTGTGCGTTAATCTTACCTGGAATATCAGGAAGTTTTATTTTACTTCTTCTGGGAATGTATACGGTAATTATACCGGGAATGAAAAGCCTTGCAACTGATTTTAATACCGGAACAGCAATAATGATAATGGTTTTTGCCTTAGGCTGTTTGACGGGGATACTATTGTTTTCTAGGATCTTATCCTACACATTTAAAAATTACGAAAAACCCACGATTGCATTGATGGCTGGTTTCATGATGGGTTCGCTGAAAAAGATATGGCCTTGGAGAAATCCTACTGAGGTGATCCATAAGGAGACGGGGGATAAAGTAGATGTAAATTCGTTTTTGGCTGACAGTCAAAACGAGATGTATAAGCTAGTGCAAGAGGCTACTGTTATGCCTTCAGAATATATTGGAGATACAAGATTCCTTCCTGTTGTCCTGTGTTTTATTGCTGGATTTGGGTTAATTTTTTTTATGCTACGATTTAGGGATAATTAAGATAATAGCTAATCCCCAATAATTCTGATTAGAAGTTTAAAACAAGTCCAATTCCATTCTCGGTCCCACCAATTTTAAGAGAAGGAGAATACGTTAAACTGTCATTGTATTTCAAAATTGATTCATTTCTTCTACTCTGAGAAGCCATGTCAAATCCAATAGAGGGTATAAGAGTTGCAAATAAACCTGCAATTGCAAGTTTAGATGGATTGCGGGCATTTCCAGTAATTGGATCGCTTACATCTAAATACCTAGAAACGAACCATACGCCATAAGCTGCCCCAATACCTCTGATAAAGATCGAATAAGTGAAGTAGTCATTTGCTCTATTCCAGTCTTCTAAGGCAGCAGGACTTGATTCCATTAAGGAGCTTACTTCCTGTTTAGAAATTTTATCAGCGTCTTGATAATATTTCATAGTCCCGAAAAAAGGATTTCTGTATGATGTTAATTCTTGAGAAAGAAGATTCGCTTGAAATGCGACAAGTAAGGTGAAGATGAATATTATATTGATTTTTTTCTGCATAGGTTCTCCGTTTTGTTAGAAGGCAATTTACTCTGTAATATTAACTTAAGTTTATTAAGAATTGAAATACAGTTTACTCTTCTTTATGTTAATTAAGAGCAAATGGTTACTAATGAATTTAAAAATAATAATAATAATAAGCTTTAGTTCTTAGCTTATTTTACAAGAGTTATAGATCCATAAAACGTCTTTGCTATATCATATTTCATCTGAATATTCGCTTTATAAATAAACACGCCAGGATTTAATGATGCACCATTTGATCGGCCATCCCATTGAGAACCTAAATGGAGTAAGTTCCCCCATCTATCATAAATGCTGAGTTCAATGGCAAGGATGTTTTCATTGGAGCTTAATGGGAAAAAGGTATCGTTTTGTCCATCTTGATTTGGGGAAAAGATATTTGGGAAATAGATATCAAAGAGCGATAATTTAAGTAAGACTAAGCTGTCGCATCCCTGCTCAGAAATAAGAGTTAATGGATATTCTCCTTCTGATGAAAATTCGAAGTCGTCAATGCGAATGGATTCTCCATTAAGAATGTCATATGCAACTGTATCGTAGATAGCGCCAAGCACTTTTAATTCTAATGCCACAATACTATCGCAATTGTTCACATTCTTAAATGTGTCTAGATAGGTTCCAGGTTCAGTTAATAATAAATCACCAAAGGGATAAGCATCTTCATTGCAAATGGTGACAAGAGGAGAAGTATTAAACTCAGGAATTTCATAATTGAAGCCAGAAGAAACTCTACAGGAAACTCCATCTTTTATGCGAACACTATAATTTCCTTCGCCGTAAATTTTACTCATCTCAGCAGATGTTTCTCCTAATAATGCCACACCATCTTTAAACCATTGATATTCAAAATCCGGATTAGAAGGGATTTTCAATACAAAGTCATTACTACAAGGATGTTCTATCTCCGATATTTGTAAGTCAAAAGAATTGAAATCTGCTAAAAGTAAGTTGTCAAAGAAATAGTAAATACTTATGGGTGAACTTACAGGATTGCATGCAGGTCCTATCGCTATTGCTGCAATATCTCTATCTGGAGTAATTTCTAGAGACGTATTTACCCATTTGTTACCATTAGTCCCACTTACAAATACCTCTCCCAGTTTAATCCATTCTGGACTATTAGAAGGGCAACCAAAGGCTTCGTTGCCGGATCCAAATGGAAGAAAGTCACAGCTCTCTGTTCCAAAGAAAGTGATATTTATAGGAGGTGATTTTTGAGAGCTTACGAATCCAACATCAAACTGGAAACGATATGTTGTGTCTGTAAGGAGAGGACTCAATAAACAGGCGCCAGCATATTCTTTCCAGTAAGGTTCTGCTTCATTATTATTCCCTCGAACTCTGCCATCTCTAAACCCCATAATACCTTCCCCATCAGGAAAGGGTTGTGGTGGGGGGAAGTCGTCCCAACCTAACCAGTCGCAGGTATGAATAAAATCTGTCGTAGGTTCTGATGCTTGTATCCAAGATGTAGCGCAATACAATTGGCTTCTATTGTCAGGGCAGCAACTTTGTTCTTCAAATGAAGGGTTGGGAATCAGGGAGATGATTTCTATGACTTCGCAAGCACATTCCGGATCATTCATATCAATAAGTCCATCACCATCATCATCAATTCCATTTTCACAAATTTCTACTTGTGCATGTAGGCTGTTTATAAAAAGTATGCTTGGACTTATTAGCATTGCAATGACATAGAATGCGAGCTTATAGGTATGAGCAAATTTAGGCATGCGAAATAGTATTGATCTCATGTATTCCCATTAAAAATAAGGAATTTTAAAGGATAAAAACAATGCATGCTGTCAAGCTGCAAGAAATACCGCGTGAGTTGCCTGGAATGTGGGCCATAGGCCCAGTCACGCAAAGCGGGACCGACTGAATAAGGAGTATGGAAGGGAACGACCTTGTGTCCGGAGTGAAACGAAGGCTCAAGGGCACGCCCAATAATTAGGGACGAATGGACTGAGCGACTGGGAGAAGGAGAGAGGGCGGCAAAGAGGGTAGACCGAGTGACTTAGAAAAGTGACAGCATGAACTAAATTCGCATTTAAGCTCGAAATCTGAAACCTCCAAATCAGCCCATATTAACATATTATAAAAAATTCTTATATATTTGTACCTCAATCCCAAGGATATTCATATATTTGATAATTATAATATATCAAAATAGGAAACTATGGGTCTCACTAAACAACGTAGCCTATGTTTGACATTGATCTGGATTTTGACCAGTGTCACTGTTTTTGGGCAAAAAGCTTATCTCAAAGCAGAAAAACAGTTTCAGCTAAAGGCATATGACCTTGCAGCTGATAACTACGAACGCGCATTATCTGAAAATAATGACTGTCTGAATTGCATTTACGGTTTGGCAATGTCTAATAAGATGATGAACAAGAACATGGAAGCGTATAACTGGTTTAGCGAATTAGCGGACATTTATACGGAGCCACAATTTTACTTTCAATATGCTCAGGTCCTTAAAGAACTTGGGAAATTGGATGTTGCAAAAGAATATTTTAAAAAGTACAGCGAGTACGATCCACTTTTAGGTGATCATTATGCAATGAGCTGCGATTTTGCTCAAAGCCAATTGAAAGAATCTGACAAGTACAAAGTCTCACTCGCCCAATGGAATACGAAAGAGTCAGATTTTTCTGCTACTGTTTTTCAGGACAGGATATTGTTTTCTTCGTATGCAAACGCTGATCTGCCATTAGTGAATAACCATAAAACTGTAAATTATACTTGCGCAACCGATGGCGTAGGTACAATTTCTAACTTTGAATTTTTAAATGAATCCCGACTTTCCCAAAATAATATAACGGCCATTTCAATTACCGATGATAACTATTGTGCCTATATTAAACACAACTTTGTAAATGGATATACACAGACTGACTCAGATGAGATGGATCTAGGTATATTCCTTGCAACTATTGACGAGGATGGAATTTTAAGAAACGAAATTCCATTTTCCTACAATTCTATTGGTTATGCAAATGCTTATCCAGCCTTTGCAGAAAATGGAAACGCACTTTACTTTGCTTCAAATATGCCAGGAGGATTTGGTGGATTTGATTTATATGTTTCTTACAACGAAAATGGAAGATGGTCTGAGCCCATAAATCTGGGAGCAAACATCAATACGCAAGGCAACGAAATTACTCCGTTCTTAGAGAACAAAACACTGTATTTTTCTTCTGACTTTATAATGGGTATGGGAGGAATGGATATTTTTAAATCTGAAGAAATAGATGGTCTCTATTCTGAAGCTTCTAATCTAGGTAAGGGAATTAATTCTCCTGAAGACGATGTATTTCCTGTCTATCTGCCAAAGGATGATATTATGTATCTGACTTCAAACAGAATAGGAGGGAAAGGTAAGCATGATATCTATATGGCATATGGTGTTAACACAAATAACTATTTATCCAATATTGCTGTGGAAGCTTCTGTGATTGAAGATATAGCAGTGGAAATTCCAGAAGCATTGAACCTCAATGAACTTGTGGTCCATAACACTGTGGATCTTCCTATTGAGAATGCAATGGCGGTGTCTACAGTAAGTGCAGCAACAGACAACGCAATCGCCGTTTCTGCTGTTAGCGAAGCTATTGAGAAGACGCTAGTAGCGGACAATATGCTTGTCGCTAATACGATGACTGCGAGAAAAGTATCAGATGGGGAAGTGATGATGAATAATGGCGAAAAAGTATTTTTTATACAACTAGCTGCCTTCTTTTCTTCACAAGGTGATATGGATAATTTTCAAAGAGTTGCACAATACGGAAACATATACAGAATATTTCAAGCGAATAGCACGAAGATTAAGTTGGGGTATTTCTATGACAGAAATCAAGCAGAACAAATCCTGTCACAAGTACGTGCAAACGGATTTAGTGATGCCTTCGTAACTCATGAAGTTTTGAATACCGGAAGTATGGAGCTTGCACTCTCTGATTCTGGACTTAGTAGTTCTACTTCATACGCAAATACAAATTATACGAGCCCGGAGACTTCAAATTATAGTACTCCTGTGCCTCACGATACACATAGCTCATATTACGAAGCAAATCAAAGTACGACAACAACTACAACTACAGAACCATATGTAGAACCATATGTACCTTCTAATACTGTAGAGTATAAAGTAAGACTTGCTTCATATGAAGATCCTATATGGTTTGACCTCAGAAAAGTGAAAGACTTAGGAGAGATTGAGCAGTGGTCAAAGAACACTTGGACTATATTCGTCCTCAGTGGATTTAGTAATTATGAGAATGCAGAAAATGCTCGAATCAAAGCGTACAACAGAGGGTTTAGAGATGCAAAAGTTGTTATTGATAACAATGGGATCTTGGAGCAGTTGCATAGTAATTAGGAAGACTTAGATTACTAGATACTAGATACTAGATACTAGATACTAGATTTACGAAAAGATATAATGAAAGGGCTCGCAGTTGTGGGCCTTTTTTTTTGATTAAAGAATTAGGAATGAAGAATGAAGAATTGAGTTTAGAATTATGAGTGAAGAATGAAGAATTGAATTTAGAATTCTGAGTGAAGAATGTGAGCGACGGATTTCTCGTACAATAAAGAGAGTATTTTGAAAAGTGTCAAATTATAAAAAGTAATAAATTTGACATTGAGAAAATGTCTTTTAAATACCCTTATAATAGCTGGCAATCCCCTAATTCCTATTTCATAATTCCTAATTCCTCATTCATAATTCATAATTCATAATTCTTCATTCATAATTCCCAATTCCTCCTTCCTCAATGCATCCTATCCCCCCGCAACTCCAATTCCCCCATAATCTCCTCTTCACGCACAAGATATTCCTGCCATCGCGTTTTAACCCTTTCCTTATCAAAGTACAGATTACAGAGATCTATGAATAAGCGGTAATGGCCCGCTTCAGAAACCATGAAACCATGGTAGAATGATTTTAATTCGTCTTCAGCAATATGCAGCGAAAGAAGTCTGAAGCGTTCGCAACTTCTAGCTTCTATGAGAGCGAATGTGAGTAGTTTTTCTAGTAACCTATCTTCTCTGCTTCCACCGCCTTTTTGGAAGGCAATGAGTTTATTTACGTACTCGTCCTTGCGTTGATAACCTAGTGCTAGATTTCTTTTTTCTAATTCCCTGAGGACGAGCCTAAAATGGCCCCATTCTTCAGTGACAATAGGTGAGAGTTCCTTAACGAGTTCTGCCTTATCAGGAAATCCTTGGATGAGAGTGATGCAAGATGTGGCTGCTTTTAATTCGCAATACGCATGGTCAGTTAGAATTTCTTCTAGGTCTTTTTCAGCAAGATTTACCCATCTGGGATCAGTAGGAAGTTTGAGTCCTAACATTACTTTTCAAGACATTTTAATTGGTTCATCAAAAGATCTACATTGAAAACTTCATACGTTTCAAAACCAGATGTCCAAATGATCTCTATCTGATCTACCTCTGACTCTTTTAATTTTTTTCTGTTAGATCCATTCATTGAAAATATACCATCGTAGATAACCCGATTGGATTTTGTATCCGGTTTGGCATTTACATGCACAACAGTCTTTAATCTTGTCTGCGTACCGTCTATCATTGTTATGCGAATCTCTTGTTCTTTTTGTATACTGCCATATGCTCTAGAAGCATCCTTAGAATCAAAAATCAACTTGAGATATAGATAGTGTGTTTTGTCAAGAATCCCAACGGAGCTATAACAGGTTAAAAAGTCTTTTTCTTTGTAGTAGCCTAAGAGCTTTTCTGGGGTATATTCAAACAGCTTTTCATAAGCAATATCTTTTTTGTAAAATCCTGTCTTATCGTCTATACCATCTTGGATGACTTTGCAAGGGAATTTAGCGGTCTCTATCATTTGAGGCTTAGGAGCCTGACCCACGCGTGCCATTGGATCAATCGTCTTTTTGGCACAGGACAAAAAGCTGGTTAAACTCAGGAATAGTATAAGATATCTCATGGTTCGTCAAATTCTCTGCAAATATAGGATTACAACAGCTAATCCCAATAGCTTTCTCAATTTTAGCATTCGAAATCCGTATTTTATCAGAAATTGAATGCATACAGTATATAGAATCAATACATATGCTAATTTTTACTAATTTTAAGACGACTAATTACCACCAATATGAAGCTTTTAACCCAGTTTATTTTCTGCATGATTCTTTGGTCAGCTTGTAATCAAGAAGGACCAAAAGATATAAGCTATGCTGACAGTCTAAGAGACACAACAGTTATAGAAGACTACCACGGCACTCAGATTGCTGATCCGTACAGATGGTTAGAGGATGATAACTCAGCCGAGACTGTGGATTGGGTCAAAAGACAGAATAAAGTAACTTTTGATTATCTAGATGGCATTCCATATAGAGATGCATTCAAAAAGCGTTTGGAAGAACTTTGGAATTACGAGCGTTTGTCCACACCATTTGAAAGTGGCGGCAAGTATTTCCAATTCAAAAACGATGGACTGCAGAACCAGTCAGTAATGTATGCACTTGATACTGAGACAAAGAAACTTACTGAGGTTCTAGATCCCAATAAATTTTCAGAAGACGGTACATCTTCTATGGGAGGAAGCTCCATAAGTGAAAATGGAAAATATCTAGCTTACCAGATATCAGAAGGAGGATCAGATTGGAGGAGTGTAAAAGTCTTAGACTTAGAGACAGGAAAGCATACAAGTGATAATGTAAATTGGCTTAAATTTTCAGGCATGTCTTGGTATAAGGATGGCTTCTTTTATAGTAGGTATCCAGAAGCAACAGACGACGCCGCACTCTCTGGTGCAAATGAATTCCATACCTTGTACTATCATAAGTTAGGAACTGATCAGTCAAAAGATAAACTCATATATGAGGATACTAAAAACCCAAATAGGAATGTAGGTGCAAGTACGACCAGCGATGAACGATATATGATTTTAAGCAAATCAGAATCTACAAGTGGAAATGCTTTCAGTGTACAAGATCTATCTAATCCTAATAATCCTATTATTGATATTGTAAAGGGTTTTGATGCGGACTATGGTCTGGTAGATAGTGATGGGACTATTTTATATTTCCTTACAAATGCGAATGCACCTAACCAAAAAGTAGTAAAGCTGGATATGCGCAATCCCAAGGCAGGTTTTTCGGATTGTATTGCTGAACAAGAAAACACTTTGCGTAGTGTAGAGAAAATTGGCGATAGATTTTTTGCAAGCTACATGGTAAATGCAAGTTCGCAAATAAAGATTTTTGACAAACAAGGCAAGTTTCTTCAGGACATGCCTTTGCCAGGAGTAGGAAGTATAGGAGGCTTGAATGGCAATAAAGCTGGAGATAAAATTTTCTACAGCTTCACAAGTTTTACATCTCCTGGAACAATCTATTCACTAGATCCTGTTAGCCTAGAAAGTACAATTTATAGCCAACCAAATATTGATTTTCCACTTGAGGAATATGTCACAGAACAAATCTGGTATGACAGTTATGATGGGACAAAAGTGCCTATGTTTTTAACCTACAAAAAAGGGATTAAAAAGGATGGTGCAAGACCTACCTTGCTTTATGGCTACGGAGGTTTTGATATTCCTATCCTACCATCGTTTAATGTAACCAGATTACCGCTTCTGGAAAATGGAGGAGTGTATGCTGTTGCAAATATCAGGGGAGGTGGCGAGTTTGGTTCAGAATGGCACAAGGCTGGAACTCTGGAGCGTAAGCAAAATGTGTTTGACGATTTTCAGGCAGCTGCGGAATATCTCATCAAAGAAAAATTTACCTCATCAGAGAAGTTAGCAATAGAGGGAAGGTCAAATGGAGGCTTGCTAGTAGGAGCATGTATGACGCAGAGACCAGACTTATATAAGGTTGCTTTTCCGCATGTAGGCGTGCTGGATATGTTACGTTACCATGAGTTCACTATTGGTTGGGCATGGGCTGGAGATTACGGCAGAAGCGACGACCCAGAGGCATTCAAATACCTAAAGAAATATTCTCCCTTACACAATGTGAAAGAGACTGCATATCCAGCGACGATGGTGACCACAGCTGATCATGATGATAGGGTAGTGCCAGCGCATTCATTTAAATTTATATCCGAGTTACAGAGCAAACACACGGGTTCTGACCCAGTTTTGATTCGTATAGAGACAGCAGCAGGTCACGGAGCAGGAAAACCTACGTCTAAACGCATAGAAGAAGCTGCTGATCTTCTTTCCTTCATGTATCATAATATGGATGAGGGTGTAAAATATTATAAAAATTAGTTCGCTTATAAACATAGGAGCCCTGGAAATCAGGATTTGGGATGTCTTAGATGTTATCATTGTAGGCTATCTGATGTACGTCTTGTATAAACTACTCCGTGGTACCGTAGCGTTCAATATTTTTATAGGAGTAGTTTTACTTTACGGCATTTGGTGGTTAGTAGGCATACTTGATATGAATTTGCTTTCCATGCTCTTGGGAAGATTTGTTGCATTTGGTGTTATCATTTTGATTATCATTTTTCAGCCAGAGGTCCGTGAATTTTTACTTGTTCTAGGAAATACCACATTAAAGGGAAGGTTGAATTTTTTAGAGCGATTTTTTCCAGAGGATGCGTCTATCTTGTCTGAAGTAAAAATTGCCCGATTAAATTCCATACAAAATAGTTTGGAGTATTTGAGCAAATCAAAAACGGGTGCGCTTATAGTTTTTTCTAGAGAGCCATTGAGTACTATTGAGGCAACAGGAGTGCCTATTAATGCAGATATTTCTGCGCCTATGTTGGATAGTATATTTTTCAAGAATTCTCCATTACACGATGGGGCGGTGCTCATCAGTGGAGATAAGATAAAGGCAGGAAGTTGCATTTTACCTGTGTCAAAAAACAGAGATATTTCCCAAGAGTTGGGCTTACGGCATCGTGCGGCGATTGGTGTCACAGAAAATTCCAATGCGCTCTCTATTATAGTTTCAGAAGAGACTGGAGAGATTTCCCAAGCATTGAGAGGGAAGATTAAAAGAAACATTTCTTTGAGTAAGGCAAAGAAAACCATTTCAAACTATCTCTATTCTACAAAGTAATTTTAATTGGTTTTGGGCGTGCCCTGATCCTTCGTTTCACTCAGAATCGGTCGTTCCCTTCCTAGCTCACTTACGTTCGGCCCTTTCAGGTCTGTCCAGTCCCTCGCTCGTATTGCATAGTGGTTCCTCATCACAGTACAATTCCTATATGTTTTGAACTTGCACTTGCACATGCACTTGCACATGCCCATGCTCACACTGGCCACTATCCAGGCAACTCACGCGGTCAGACTTACATCAATTCCTATTTGTTTTGAACTTGCACTTGCACTTGCACTTGCACTTGCACTTGAACTTGAACCTGCACATACCCTTCGCACACTGGCCACTATGCAGGCAAGCTGCCTGTCGTGCCTAAAGCAGGCAGGACTCACCCGATCAGACTTACATCAAATCCTATTGGTTTTGAACTTGAACTTAAACTTGCATCAAGATAATTCATCGTAACACAAATTGAATGCATTCGTTAACAAAAACAAATGATGCCAAAAGATTAACTGCACATTTCTTATTACCTTAGTTACGAACAATTTGCAAGCATGTGTCCGATTCTACATTTATAAACAAATTACTTTCGTTTGAATTAAACTTATTATTACTTATAAATAATCAAGTCTCTACTTAAAGTCAAGATGAAAAAAACTATACATATCACTCTGTTAATTACAATATTAGCATCTTTTAA
>CALCMJ010000060.1 GCA_937967615.1 uncultured Saprospiraceae bacterium | reverse complement strand
GCTAACGATATTTCAAAGGTCAACAAAGCCTTTTTTACAATGAATGGTATTGGGAGCCTTTTGTTTGGAATTCTGATCGTATTAGACTTTTATCTCGCTATTTAACTGAGTCTTCTACCGAGTTTTGTTTTCTCATGTCATTTATAACTGTCGTTAAAAACAGTTAAATGAACTTTGGTCTAGCCTGAGATGCTTAGTTTTACGATCTTTTAGCTGTTTTAATAGTCAATCCTTTTTAGAATGCGTGGTTTACTGATGTGTTTATTCTTAGTGAGTACAATTTCTGTAGCTGAAGCTCAGTCAGAATTTGCAGATGTCATATTAGATGCATGGTATAGTGGTGCTAATCCCGCTTGGGATGACTTCTATGGCAATGATGGTGGTGGTTGCCCAGTAGATTATATTTCATTAACCGCAATGCTAGGGGACTCTGATTCTCTAGTTGCACTTCCTACTGGTTCATTTATTGTCGCAGGCTTCGTTGATAACATCGTATATAATGCACAAGGACAAGATGATTTATTTATTGAAGAAATTGGAAGTGGGGATGAATTTGCCGAGTTGCATGTCAGCTCTGATAATATAAATTATACCTATCTAGGAAATATAAATGGTGGGACAACAAATGCCATTGACCTTCAAGATTACAATTATCAAGATATAGTAACTTCAATAAAAATTGTGGGCTTAGATTCAGGCGGTTGTGTCCCAGGTTTTGATGTCGTGCGTATTTATGGTTTACCTGGTGCAAATTGTGCTCCAGAAGCTGATGTAAATCCACTGCCTCTGACATGTACAGATAGTGGTATTTTTGATTTAGCAGAATATACAGATCCTAATTTTTCTGGAAAATGGGAAGGAGATTTCATTCAAGAGAGTTCTTTTAATACGGATGGTTTGAGCGCTGGTACTTATAATTTTATGTACATAGTGAACCATGACATTATTGCTTGCTTTAACGATACAGCATTTGTAAGTATTGAGCTTGCACCATGCGATTGCAATCTAGATCCTAACGGAACAGCTATTCTAGATGAATGTGGTGTTTGCTTAGAACCAGATTCTCCTGACTTTAATGAGTCATGTTTAGATTGTGCTGGGATTCCTAACGGAATTTTCTTGCTAGATGAATGTGGAGATTGTTTGGACCCATCTGATCCTATGTTTAATCAATCCTGTGCAGATTGTGCAGGTATTCCTAATGGTACTTCTGTGATAGATGAATGTGATGTATGTATAGAACCAGATGACCCAGACTTTAACCAATCTTGCTACGATTGTGCAGGAATTTTAAACGGCCCTTTTCTAGTAGACGAATGCGGGAATTGCCTTGAACCTTTGGACCCTGAATTCAACCAAGAATGTGCAGATTGTGCTGGAGTTCCTAATGGGAATTCAATTATTGACTATTGTGGAGAGTGTTATGAGCCAAATAATCCTATGTTCAATAATACATGTCCTGATCGCTATGAGGTGTATATACCAAACATTTTTTCTCCTAATAACGATGGGCAAAATGATCTCTTCCAGATTTATATGCAAAACGGATTGGGAGCTGAAGTGAAGGAATATGAAATGTATGATCGTTGGGGGAATATATTATACTCTAGATATAAATTCCCGATTGACTCTTTTGATGATTGGTGGAACGGTAGAGTAGATGGCAATGTGATGATGAGCAGCGTTTACACGTATAATATTGTTATTGAATATGCTACTGGTGAAGAAAAAACTTTTATCGGTACCATTACAATGCTACATTAATGTTTGCCCAAGTATTCTTTCAAAAAAACTTTTAGCTTTTCTACTGCATGTTTGCGATGAGACATTCCATTCTTAATATCTTCGCCCAATACTGCAAAGCTTTCAGAATAACCATCTGGAATAAAAATAGGATCGTATCCAAAACCCGCACTTCCAGTTTTTTCCTTAGCTATTTTCCCTTCCACCACACCTCTAAAACTTTCTTTCACATCTTTGTCAACAAATGCCAAGACTGCAACAAATCTAGAGCTGCGTTTGTCCATTTCAATCTCCTTTAAATTGGAAAGAAGTTTGTCCATATTAGCATTGTCATCTCTGGGGGGTCCTGCATATCTTGCTGAGTATACTCCAGGAGCACCATCTAAAACATCCACCTCTAATCCAGAATCATCTGCAAGTACTGGGTAGGGATATCTGTCAGCAATATATTGTGCTTTTAAAAAAGCATTGCCTCGTAAAGTATTTTCAGTTTCTTCTATATCCTGATGGAAGTCTATATCGTTTAGGGATAAGACATTGATATCTAGATCAGAAAGCATTTCTCTGATCTCTGTTAATTTATGTGCATTGTTTGTGGCTAGTACTAAATTCACTTCTTAAGATGCGTTTGTATGACATTCCAAAATGCTTTCTTCTTAGAAGAATCTGTTTTCATACTTTCTAAAGAATCTGTAAAAAGCATCTTATAAGTCTCAGTTTTGTATACACGATTTTTAGCAATTTGAGCAGCAATGCCCAATTGTGGGGCTTGGAACCCAAAACAAATTATGAATTCACATGTTTTAAGTTCTAGATCGTTTATGTGAAAAGATTCTTTTGGCGATAGATCGAGAGATATGATCATATGCTCCTCCTGTGTTCCAAATTGAATGGCTTGTGCAATTTTCAAATATAAATCCTGGTTTGATTGAAAATCAGATTTATTTAAAATGGCGCAGTTTGACGAGGATGCACTGCCTTTCATTGTTAAAATGGAATCTTTAGACGGATTAATTGAAAAGTACTGCGTTTGATTATAGAGGTATTCCAAAATATTTTATCGTATTGTTAGGAAAAACAAAATTTAATTTGTATTTAGAAGTTTATAATCTTAAGTTGAAGAATATAAATAAAAGTAATAATTTTACATATATAAACCATCTCATATGTCATTTAGCAACATAAAAGTTACCAAATCTACTTCCGATAGAGTAAAATCATACGATTTTGAAAATATCAAATTTGGGAAAACATTCTCTGATCACATGTTCATGGCCGACTATATTGACGGACAATGGACGAATCTTGAAATTCTCCCAACTCAGCCATTATCTATGCATCCTGGAAATATGGCCTTGCATTACGGCCAAGCTCTCTTTGAAGGAATGAAAGCTACTAAATCACAAGATGGTACGCCATTGTTATTTAGACTGGATAAATATGTAACCAGAATTAATGCTTCTTCTAAGAGACTGTGCATGCCTGAGTTACCATCTGAAGTATTCCTAAATGGTCTTAGGGAACTCGTTACTCTTGACCAGGCTTGGATACCTCCACAAAGTGGAAGTGCACTTTATGTCAGACCATTTATGTTTGCCATGGATAATCACATTGGAGTGCGACCTTCCTTTACATACAAATTTATGATCATAACATTGCCCGCAGGGCCTTATTATGCAAGACCAGTAAGTTTGAGAGTAGAACCTAATTACATCAGGGCAGCTGTAGGCGGTGTTGGTGAAGCTAAGGCTGCAGGGAATTATGCAGCTGCTATGTATCCTACAAAATTAGCACATGAAGCTGGATACGATCAGATTCTTTGGCTAGATGCTAACGAACATAAATACATTCAAGAAGTAGGTACAATGAATATCTTTTTTGTTGTTGGGGACAAAGTAATTACTCCAGCAACTGACGGAGCAATCCTAAAAGGGATTACACGAGAATCCTTAATTACAATCTGCAAGGATAAAGGCATTGAAGTAGAAGAAAGACCAATCTCTATAGATGAAATTATAGAGGCACACAAAAAAGGGGAATTGAAAGAATGTTTTGGTTCAGGAACAGCTGCTGTTATTGCAAAAGTCAATAAAATGGGTTATAAAGATCAAGATTATATGCTTGACGATCATTTCCCAGTAGCTAATATGTTGAAAGAAACAATAGATGGCATAAGAGCAGGGGTAATTGAAGATAAGTATGGCTGGATGGAAAAACTTCCAATTTTAACTTCTGTCTAATTTTTTTGCATTGCTTTAATAAATAAAGACAGTCTGTATTTGTCAAACTGGTGCAGACTTCCTTCTCCGCTTACAAGCTTTGCTTTGTACTTCTCTTGATTTTTGTTCAAGTATTTCTGTACAAAGGCAGTCATGTTGTACGCATTTAATTTCCCATAGGTCTGGCATAATTTTGCTGGAAAATTTTTGTGATTTTTATATATGACTGCTAAATTCTCGACAGCTTTTTCATGTTTTGCTAAGAATTCTATATTAGATTCTAACTTGCCGTGGACTATTGGGTTGTCTATATGCGTGATGGATATGTTTTTTTCTTTTAATAGATGTGCAAATAACAGGTCTTCATAGCCATAGCCTTCTACTAACTCATCAAAAGGCATTTCTGTAATGAGCTCTCTGTTTATAAGGAAGTTGTTTGTGTGGAAATAAGCACTAGGTTTTTTCTGCCTTTTGTTTGCAAGTAATGATTCTCGCTTTGTTCCATAATTCCAATGCAATAGTTTTGCTTTGGACTTGGGTTTGTTGTTTTTATATATTCTTCCTCCGCAGACTGCCCCTTTTGTATTAAAAAATGGAAGGTAGTTTTTAATGAATTTTCTCCCAGAAATTTTGGAATCACTATCTAAGAAGAGAAGATTTGAATAAAATGCTGTTTTAGCTAACCTGTTTCTGATTTTGGACCTGCCAAGATTAGCACTCATTTCTAGGTAATTTACACCTAGTAGATTCGCAATCTTTTGATTTTCTAATTTATATTTTGGTTTAGATAAATCATCAAAGACCAATATTTCAAACGGAATTTTAGAACGTCCACATTGATCATGGAGCTCTTTAACTAGCTTAGTGATGGAATGGTTAAAAACGGGGATGAGTATGGATAGCATATTTTCTTGTACAGAATTATTAACAAGTGCTAAAGGTAAAGTTATGATATTAATTCATACCTTTTACTTGTTAAAATATCAAATTGAAACTAACTTCCATATTCTGTTTGATTGTTGTCTACACAATCCTAGCACGTCAATCATTAAATGCCCAAGCTTCGCTTGAACAAAGAGAACAGTATTCTGATGTTCAAGCGATTCATTATATTGACTCAATAAATAGTCTATCAAAAAATATTTATGCAAATCATCCAGATTCTGCTTTGGTAATCGTAGATGACATCTTAAACTTTTCACAAAAAAGAAATTATGAGCTTGGCCAAATTAGAGCACTTTTGGTTAAATCTAAAATCCTAGACCAGTTTGGAAATTTACCTGAGTCAGAATATTTAATAGACAGGGCTAGAACGCTAGCAGAAAACACAGGAGAAGAAGAGATATTGATCGATATATTTTTTGAAAAAGCATATACGGCTTTTAAGCAAAGAGATTTTGATAAATGTAAAACGAATCTTTCTGAATCTGAATCTCGCGCACGTAAAACGAGTAACGAAAAGACTCTTGGGAAAATCTACAATCTATATGGACATCTGAATCGGAATAATATTGATACAGCACTCGTGTATTATAATAAAGCATTAGACGTAGGCTACAAAACAAAGGATACTTTAAGAATAGCATCGTCTCTAGGAAATATCGGCACTATGTACCATTCTAGTTCTGGTAATTACGACTTAGCTCTTGAGAAATTTGAAGAGTGCACAGCTATGTTTGAGGCCTTAGGAAACAGGAAAGCTGTTGCAATTGGCTATCTCAATATGGGGAATCTCTATATCAAAAAACTGAACTATCAAAAGGCAATGGAACTCCAGTTAAAAAACTTGGAGATACGTGAAGAAATCAAAGACGCAGATGGAATCATAAGTGCACACATAGGAATCTCAGGGGTTATGGGTAGTTTGAAAAGAGAAGAAGACTCAAAAGAATATTTAAGACGAGGTATTCAAAAATCACATGAGCTTGGTTTGAAGAGACATTTACCAGTCTTGCTACAAAATTTAGGCTCTAAATATGCTGAGGAAAATGTGGATACAGCATTGCATTTTTTAGTAAAATCTCAAGTAGTTGCAAAAGAAATAAATGATGTCCACGCACTTGCATTTTCTACATTTAATATTGGGGCTATTTATAAAGATCAAAAGAATTATTTAAAAGCAGAGGAGTTGATGTTAGAGGCTCATGATTTGTTTGAGTCCATAGATGAACAAGTCAATATAGACTGGTTACTGCCTAGGATAGTTGAATTGTATCTGGAATGGTCAAATGAAGAACAAGAGATGAATAAATATGATATTGACCTGGGTAAAATGGAAAAGATGCTACTCACTTCATATAATAATAGTCAAGTGACAAATGATAACTTGAACAAAGAAGTTATTTTTAAGGGGCTAATAGAGGTTTACCGAAGAACAAATAATCTAAGAGCCAAAACTAGATTTCAAGACGAGCTGATACAATTGCAAGATTCTATTTTCACTGCGTCACAATTAGAAGTAGCCAATGAGTGGGCAGAGAAATTTAAAACTGTAGAAAAAGAGAAAGAAATTATAGCACTCGAATCAGAAAATGCAATTACTAAAATTAGGAGTAGAGGATTGCAATATGGTCTATTGGGGACCATTCTATTTTTTAGTCTATTAGGGATATTTGGGTATAAGTTTATTCATGAAAGAAATTCTAAAAAACGTTTAGTAGAAGTGCAAGAATTTAGATCCCAATTATCAAGTGATCTTCATGATGACGTGGGCTCTATTTTATCTGGAATTGCAATGCAATCCGAATTGGTTTCTATGGATACCGAAAATATTCAAGAGTCTGAATTAAAAGAAATTGCAGAAAGTAGCAGGTCTGCAATGGAAAAAATGAGAGATACAGTATGGGCAATTGATTCTAGAAAAGACAAGTACGAGAATTTATTGGATAGGATGGTAGATTTTGGGACTAAGCAGCTAAACCTAAAAAATATAAAATTAAAAGTCAATGTAAATACGTGGGAAGGCGATAAAAAAATCCACCCTAAAATAAGACAGAATCTCTATTTAATATTTAAAGAAGCGATAACAAATATAGTGAAACATTCAAATGCCTCTGATGTAATCTTAAACTTAGAACACAGCTCTAAATTTGCTAAAATCACCATCCATGATAATGGGACAATTATTAAGTCCAATGTTTCTGATGGACTAGGTCTGTCAAACATTAGAAAGCGATGTGAATCCATTGGTGCCCAATTGGAGATGAAGACCTCTGATGGGTTTGAAATAATAGTCACAAGTGCCATTTAACAAACTCTATAATTGAAAAAGGGACATAAAACTAAATTGACTATTCTCAATAGTTTTATTTTTTTGAAACCAAATAGCCGTACATTTGTTACAAATCTAACACAGAATATAGTATGCTAGATATTGAATATAAAAATGCAATTGAAGAGTCTATTCACACTAAAGTGAAATCTGGACAAAGAATAAGCGAAGAAGATGCACTTGCATTATTTAATGATGCTAGCTTAGCCTTTTTGGGCATCCTAGCTAATGAAATACGAGAGGCCAAACATCAAGATAGAACGTATTTTAATAAGAATTTTCACTTAGAGCCTACTAACGTGTGTCTGTATACATGTACATTCTGTTCTTATTCAAGACTCATTAAAAAAAGAGAAGAAGGATGGGAATATTCTCTTGAAGAGATGATGGATATAGTAAAGAGCTATGATGGTAAGGATGTTACTGAAATCCACATAGTTGGAGGTGTGCTGCCGCAATACGATTTGAAGTTTTATACTGATTTGTTTTCACAAATAAAAAAGCATAGACCAGAGTTGCACATCAAAGCATTAACACCTGTAGAGTATCATTACATATTCAAAAAAGCAAAAGTCTCGTACGAAGAGGGTATGCGATTGATAAAGGAATCAGGAGCAGATTCACTACCAGGAGGAGGAGCAGAAATCTTCCATCCTGAAATAAGAGATCAAATAGCAGGAGGTAAATGCAGCGGAGAGGAATGGTTACGAATTCATGAAATATGGCATGAATTAGGTCAACGATCAAATGCCACTATGCTCTATGGACATATAGAGAAATATGAGCATAGAGTAGATCATCTTTCTAAATTAAGAATGCTGCAAGATAAGACGGGAGGTTTTCAAACTTTCATTCCCTTAAAGTTTAGAAATAAAAATAATCAGCTATCTCATCTGCCAGAAACAACTGTAATTGAAGATTTAAAAAATTATGCCATTAGTAGAATTTACTTAGATAACTTTGATCACATTAAAGCGTATTGGCCTATGATAGGTAGAGATACAGCCCAGCTGTCCTTGTCCTTTGGTGTAGATGACTTAGATGGCACCATCGACGATACGACCAAGATTTATACCATGGCCGGATCTGAAGAACAAGCGCCCACTTTGTCAACACAAGAGTTAGTGCAAATGATAAGAAGAGTAGGGCGTAAACCAATTGAACGAGATACACTCTACAATGTTTTGACGGATTATACTAACCATGAGTTTGAAGATGATAAACATTTTAAAGGATACATTTCTCTTCCAGTCTCAAACTAATCTTTTCTGCTTTGGTTTCAAAATTCGAATCGAAGATGGATGAATCTGTACATTCAGTGATTGTGTAGTTCCTTTGCCTTCACCATCTATTTGAAAATCAGTGAGCTCTTCTGACTTAATGACAATCTCCTTACCCTTCAATGTTTGAACGAAAGGGGCGTTTAATATAGAGCTGTCTAAAAACCGCCAAGCATTTAAATAGTATCTATATCTTTTTACTTTTTTGATCAAGACTAGATCAAGTAAGCCATCTGTGAGTTCGGCGTTGGGGGCGATAGTAAAATTGTATCCAAACATGGAAGCATTTGCGATCGTAATTGATATAAATTCATCTTCTATTTTTTGGCCATCAATCTCTATAGTAGCTTTTAGGAAAGGGAATTTATGCGCCTCTCTAAACATACTTTTAAAATACACTTGAATGCCACGCTTTGACTCGTTCTGTATGACATTGCATATTCGTCCATCAAAACCTAGCCCGGCTACATTTATAAAAAACTCTCCATTTGCACTTCCACTATCAATAGTCACTTCTTCTGAATCGTTGATTAATGCGATTGCTTTTCTAAGATCTCGACCCATTCCTAGATGCATTGCAAAACCATTGCCAGAGCCACCTGGCAGAATAACTAAAGACTTTGTTTGATGAAGCATTGCTTTCGCAACTTCATTTACCGTCCCGTCACCACCTACCACAGCTATAATGTCAATGTCAGATTTAAGAGCTGAAGTACATAATTCAGTAGCATGCTTTGGTGCTTGGGTATAGAAAACCTCAAATTCAAATTTCGCTGCATCAAGTTCGTCTGATACAAGTTGTTCTAGATTTGACTTTTCAGATACTCCAGAAAAAGGATTTACTATGAAGCGTATCTTTCTCAAGCTGTTATTTACTTATATACAAAATAGCGGAACATAAAGAAGTTAAAAAAGATGCCAATAAGAATTGATATAATAACTTTAGAAACTATGTATTGACAGCCAAGATATTCTGTAATGAACCATACACCAAAAGTGTTCAAAACTAAACTTAAGCCTGAAGTTATTAAATAGCGAATAGCTTGACCTGTCAAGCCACCATCTTTTCTACGAAACGCCCAATTTCTACCTAAGAAAAAACTGACAATGGCTCCACAAAATGCACCAATAGCTGTGGACGTAACATAATAGATTCCTAGTAACTCTGTACAGAAAATCATTACTGCCATATCCACAGCAGTCGCCATAAAAGAACTCGCCTGTGATTTATAGAATGATTCTATGAATGGAACCTTACTGTTATTTGACGTTTTCATATCCACTGACTTAGAAAATAGAATACGATAACCTGTAGGCATATATTTGCATAGATGCCAGCCAAGAGATCGTCAGCCATTACCCCAAAACCATATGGCAATTCTTCAAGCTTTCGTATAAAGAGTGGTTTCCAGATATCAAAGATTCTGAACAAAATAAACGCCGCGATAAACGTGTATAAATGAAAAGGAACAAATACTAAGGTGATCCAATATCCAACAACTTCATCTATTACCGTTATGGAAGGATCTTTACCCCATTCATCTTTTAGTTTGTGAGAAGCTAAAGTGCCAAGTAGGGTAAAAACGATGATAAGAACGATTAATAAAGGGTTGGATAAATACCCATTGTAGTGAAAAAGGCAAGTAAGCCCAAATGCAAAAAGTGCACCCCAGGTACCTGGGGCAACAGGTAAATATCCAACCCCTAATGAGGTAGCGATGAGTTTATGAAACTGCATCATACCTTATTAAATTTATTCATAATAATCAAGACCCAGGTGTGTGATAAGATCCTTACCTGCAATGTGTCTGATTGTGTTTTCGAGTTTTGATAATTGTTTAAATATATCATGTTGTGGAGTCAATCCTTTTTTCGCTTGTGGCGACTTTAAGTAAAAGCCTAGCCATTCTTGAATCCCGGACATTCCTGATCTCTTCGCAGCATCTAAGAATAAAGCCAAGTCCAACACGATTGGAGCAGCTAAAATTGAATCTCTACATAAGAAATCAATTTTTATCTGCATAGGGTAACCCATCCATCCAAAAATATCAATATTGTCCCATCCTTCTTTATTGTCACCACGAGGTGGGTAATAATTGATTCTTACTTTATGATAGAAATTCCCATAAAGGTCAGGATACCGTTTAGGCTCTAGAATTTCTTCTAAGACTCCTAGTTTAGAAACTTCTTTGGTTTTAAAGTTGGCAGGGTCATCAAGTACCTCTCCATCTCTATTTCCTAAAATGTTTGTAGAAAACCATCCATCAATTCCTAAAGCTCTAGCTTTTAAGCCTGGAGCAAGAATTGTTTTCATTAAAGTTTGTCCCGTTTTGAAATCCTTACCGCAAATTGGAGTTCCAGTTTTTTTAGCAAGTTCTACTAAAGCAGGAATGTCGCAAGATAGATTAGGTGCTCCATTTGCATAGGGTACGCCTAGTT
>CALCMJ010000059.1 GCA_937967615.1 uncultured Saprospiraceae bacterium | reverse complement strand
CTTGTATTTTTTAGATCAAACTCTAAATCGTTCCTACTGCCAAGTGTTGCGAATTTAGTGTAATCATATTGCCAGTAGCCTTTCGATTTACAAATTTCAGTATAATTTGTTTCCTTAGGTTTTGGCTGAACAAATTTTCCGTAACCTGAGTTGGAGGGTTTTAAATTTCCTGCAATTTTATTTCTTGTGTAATAGAATGCTATGTCAATCTTTTTACCATCACTATGGCTTATATGCGGCAGCAAAGGAAATCCGTCTATGAACGGGAAGTTTGCATCCAGATAAGATATTTTGATTCTATTATTTTCTGCATTGATTACATTTGATATATCAATAAGATCCATTTTAAGTGTTGCTTTTACATAATGTCTATTTAATAGTGGAGTCATGTAATTATGAGGAATGAGATTTCCGGATTTTGATATGGGCAGAGGGATTCTGTTATTCAGTTTGGCTAGTGGAGGCACGAGAAAGATGCTTATTATTAAATAGATGAAAAAGAAGGTACTATATCTTATAAGTTTAGATGCCTTTTGTTTTCTAAAATGGAAGAGTCCAAATACTAAAATCCAAAGCAGACCACCAACCTGGGTTATGAGAGTCAATAAGATCACTATAATTATGTGTGCAATCTTTTTTAGTAGATTCATTATTGCAATTAATAGCTTGTAGTCTTGAATTGAATATCTATATAATGCAAATTCGCTTAAAGATATTGTTTGACGATGTGGAAGTGTGAAGCATGTATTTAAAATACATATTGTGTAAAAGAGAGAAACCCCTTCATGAGAATGAAGAGGTTTCAATATTAAAATTGCAATACACTATATCTTAAGCATAGTGCCAGAGTGTGTTTGTTTACCAAAATTAATTTGATAGGTATAAGTTCCCTGTGGTAGGGTGTTCTCAATTGAAATCGTATTTGCTCCTTTAGGACTATTTGTTCTTGACTCTTTATGAACAACGGTTCCAAAAGTGTTATAAATTTCTATTGTGATATCAGATTGCGTATCTAAATTGTAATCAATGTTGATTACATCAGAGAATGGCATTGGGTATACATTTAAGGTGTTTGAGTTTATTTGTGCACCTGGTTCAATAATTCTGAGAAGTAGATCTGGATTCTTGTCATCAAAAATATAAATGCGTTTTGCACTTGAGGATCTTGTTTCAGAATCATTTCCTAATAATCCTTCTGTGCAATCGCCTGGATCTATTTCTGTATAAGTTCCATTGGCATTTTCAATCGGCTCAAGGACTTCTTCACAGCCATGATTTCCTATTGATACTACAGAAACAGAACTAGCTCCAGCATCTAAGAGGTCCTGAACTCCCTGTGTAAATTCTTCATCATAATCTCTACAGCCTGTATCCGTAAATATGATTACGTTTAAACATTCATTGTCTGTGTTTAGAGAGCCATCTTCTAACCAGTCAGCTGCATCACCTGTAGCATTTCCTATATCCGTTCCTCCTCCAGTAGGTCCTCCAAGATCTATAGTTGGATCGCATTCAAAATCATTTAAAACGTTAGAATCTTCATGATCATCTTGCCAAGTGCTAACAGCAAATCCTGATTCACAGCCACACTCCATTTGGATGCTATCAATAGTAGCTTCTATCTGGCACTCTATTTCAGCTAACTCCTCTTGCGTCATAGAACCTGATTTGTCTACCATAAAAAGGTAATCGCAGCACTTCCCACCGTCTTCATGGCATCCCATCGTCATAAAGTAATGTGTTTCGGACACTTCAGCACCACCTTGTACTTCACAAGCATCAGGACATTCTTCATATTCCGGACAAAAGACGATTAGACGGTATGCGTATTTTCTACATGGGTCTAGGTCTTCAAGAAGAGTTGCATGACCTGTTTGTATAGTTGTAGTCATAGTAGAGCCAGGAGAATCTACAGCCCAATATTCAAAATAATGATCAATTCCTACATATCCATTAGCATAAACCCAAGCTGAAGTAGTATGTGCACCTGCCTCAGGTGAAATAGTAATTGGTTCATCACAAGGGCAATCGCATAAGGTCATTACGCAAACGATCTCAGTAGTCTCTTCAGTAGACCAATCTCCAGGACCGCACTTTTCTAGAATACAGAATTCATATTTAGTACATTCTTCTAAATCACTAATAATTGCAACATGACTGGAGGTTAGTCCAGTATTGTTCCATCCAGGTCCAGTGCCTTTCTCTCTCCAAAGGACAAGGAATTCTCCAGACACTCCACCCCAAGGGTAAATGTAAAGACTAGTACTATTTTCTGTGTATGTGAGTTGGTCCAGGTCATAAATACACTGTGCACTAAGGTCAGGACCTGTGAATAAAAATGCAAAGGAAAAAATGGCCATCATTGCCAATTTGTTTAAAGTTTTCATTTTTAAAGTTTTAAAATTGTATTAAAAAAAATGTTTGTGAAAACTCAGCTGACAGTGCTGAAATGGAAAATCTTATTGCTATTTAGAAGTCCGCAATTAGACTAAGAGATCATGATACTCGTAAATAAAAGCATTGTCATTTTGAAACGTGACAAAACTTTTTTGCTCAAGACCTGTCTGCTCATGATTTTATTTTATTCTATCTTATAGTAGGCAGGGGAAATTGAGTAGGAAGAAAAAATAATCGGTCACGTTTTATTTATCTGGAGCTTTTATGTTTGTAATCTATGACAGCTAATTCATTCAAAGGAATGTTTTAGAGATGCAAAATAAAAACAAGATGAGTCATTTTAATAAAGATGAACTCATCTTGTTTTTTTTACCCATATAAGTAAGAGGATGAATAGGAATAGTCCTGCTAAAAATAGAAACTTCTTGGGCATAAAATTCGCACTAAAAATTGCTTCACTGTCACCAACTAGAATGAGATGTGCCCAATATTTTTGGTGTTTGAATGTAGGGGAGGCATGCTCGATATACTCTAGCTTAGCAAGTCGTAATGCTTCGCTTTTTTTCTTTCCGGATTTTAAGTATGTATAAAATTTCTCCAAAATCTCTTGTGTAGATGCATCAGAAGACTCCCACAAACTCGTAATTACACTCGCACTACCTGAATGAATAAAGCTCCGCGTAAGACTTCTCACGCCGTCTCCTATTTCCACTGGGCCTACACCTGAGTTACATGCGGAAAGAACAGTAAGCTGAGCTGGGATATCTAGATTGTAGATTTCAGATGCGCTTAACTCATAATCCCCCTCTTCAGATTCAAAAATCAAAGCCGACTGATCTGGGAACTCCTCATTTAAAGAACCATGGAGTGCAAAATGGAAGATGCCAAATTTGTCTAGATTTTGTGTAAAATTTGATTTGCTTGCAAGTGCATTTGAGAATACTTTTCCACCAATAATATCTTGTGCAGTTTCTGCTTCGCTTACTGTATGCGTTAGGGGAGAAAAGGATGTTTTCTTGACTTGTCCAGAGGCATTCTGATGTTCAAAGCGAGAAGAAGAATAATCAGAAGCAAAGGCTGCGATATTATTTTTTATATTCTTGTTTCTCTTATCAAACAAGAAGCCTGAACCATATTCGTAAGAAATTTGAAATTTATCAATCCACAGTAGACTATCATTTAAATACAGTCCTTCAAAGGGTATTTGTAGAAGCTCTTGGTCTGGAATGATAATTAATTCAGATTGTGTGGACTTAGATAAATTTTCCAATAAAGTACCGGGTAGAAAATTTTCTAATTTTCCACCTTCACTCAATTTCCCGTAAAATGCAATTACTTCTTCCTTTGTTAGTTGTGATGGATAAATATGAATGTTTTCGTTTGTAATGTATATAGAATAGAGTTGTTTGTTTTCAAGATGGAATTCCAATAAAGCTCTATTCTTACCTAGGAATTTTTGAATTTCAGAAATGCTTGGAATGTTTATGTTTTCATTTTCAGAAACAAGTTTATCTATGCCTACTTTTTTCTGAAACAGTGCGAGTTGAATTTTATATTTTGAAAATTCTTGAAATGCTTTTTGTTTTACTTCTTCGGTGGCATTTAGAGTGTTCTGATAAAGTTTGGTCTTCAGTAAGATGGAATCTTTTAATTGTTTCTCTTGACCTAGCACAGATTCGGATATGCGTTGTGTTTTTAATTCTTCTAAATGTATACTTCTGTCTAAGAGCTGTGACTTAAGTTTTGCAACTATACTGTACGCCTTAGCTAAATACTCTTCTTCTTTGTATTTTTCATAAAGATGCATAGCTGCATCAAAGCCTAATTGGTAATAGGGTCTTGATGCTTTTAAAACAGGTAAATAAGATTTTTCGTCCCAGTTCTCTTTGAATAGTCTTCTGTTTAATGTGTCATATTTTTCTACCGCCAAGAGAGTAGATATGAATAAATCCTTTTCGTTCTTCTCTATAGCAAGTGCGTGTAATGCTTTTGCTTTTAATCCTAACTGCCGCAATAGATAGGATTCTCCAATAAATTGTCTGTTTTTAATGTTTGGATGGATGCGATAATCACTAGACAGATTATTGTCCAAGATCTGCATTCCTTCTTGGTAATTTATAAGTGCTTCTTCATATTTTCCTTGTTTAAAATACACATCACCAATGTTTTCATAATTTCCACTTATCCTATTTAGTTTTGTGGTTTTAGCGTTTTCTAAATAGGATTGTTTTACCTTAAGAAGTAAGTTTATTGCTTCTTGATATTTTCCTTGTTCCTTTTTAATATGAGAGTAGTGATTGTATAGGTTGTTTAAGTCTTGTGGTCTTATGTCAGGTATTTGCTTAGCAATTTTCAGTGCCTCTTGAATATACTTTTCCGCAGTTGAAAAATCTCCTAGAAATCTATATTGTTTTGAAATGTCGTCACAAATTCTGACCTCTTTTATGGGTTGATCGTTAGGAAGTGTACGGGTTACTTCTAGAGCTTCTTTTAGTATTTCTATTGCTTTCTCATAAGATTCTTCTTTTTCAAGAACCATAGATTTTGCTCGAAGAAGATTTCTATAAAAATAATTTTTTGGACCAATATGAGTTTGCTCCGCTTTTTCAAAATAGAAGATCGCTTTTGCATTATCGCCACGGAAGGAATAGAAATTTCCTATTTCAGTAAAGTGATTGGATGTGGAGAAGTGAGGGCTTGTTAATTTATTTTGAATGTCAATTACCTTAAAGTAGTATTGCTCCGCCTCTTCAGTGTGCCCTAAGAAGTCCAGTGACTGCCCAATATTAAAATACGTAATTGCAATTTCAGGAGATTCTGGATTAAGACATTTTAATTGATCTTGAAGCACACGTTTTTGGCTTGCCATGGCCTTGTTGTCATCCTGAACAACTAAAAAGTAATATGCCCCTATATTTTTATAAAGAAGATAGTTATAGGGGCATATTTTTAAGCTGTCTTTGTACTGGTCTTTTAATTCATCTAAAGCTTTGAAATAGAGTGAGGAATCTTTTATTGAATTTTTATACTGCTTTATTATATTGTCAAGCTGAGCTTTAAACGTTGTCTGGCTAAAACTTACTGAGGGCAATAAGAAATAGAATATAACAAGTAAGAATGTTTTCTTAGCTCTAAACGGGTGCATGCATAAAACTAAAAAATACCACCCAGTAAAAGAACTGGATGGTAATTAATTACATCTTTATAAATTTCTTAGTTACCCGTTCTCCTCCAGTATTAGATGAAAGTTCAAGGATATAAATTCCAGTAGCTGAGAATTCAACTGGAAGAGATATTTCATTTTCTCCTGATTCCACAAATATTGAGTTCTTTTGGACAAGTTGACCTATTTGATTGATAACTGAAATATTGTATTGAGTTCTTTTTTGTTCAGACATCCTAAGTCTGATTATATCATGGACTGGGTTAGGGAATATTTCTGAGGTGGTCACTGAATTCTTTGAACGAATTGTAGGGTCACAAAAACCTAGAATAGACAAAGCGAGATCTGCGTCAAGATAACCTTTAGAAACAATTTTAGTTGATAGATCATCTGTGGTTGTTGCACTACTCATTATTGCGCATTTAATATGTTCGGCATTGAAATTGATCTGGTGCGTAGCTAGAGCAGCTGCTACTGCTGTAACTATTGCAGTAGATTGAGAGGTTCCTGTTTTGTATACTAAACCTTCACTTGTAAGGCCAGGTATTTTGAATCCCGGTGCAACAATATCTACTGAATTTTCTCCATAATTTGAAAAGCTCGTGACATCACCTGTACAATCGTAGGTGCCCACAGTAAGGATATTATTGAAGGAATATGCCGCAGGCCAGTTAGGAATATTTGTTGGATCATCAATATCCACACCATCATTCCCAGATGCACAAATTATTAAAATATCGTGCAGTTCCAGGACGGACTCTAAGGAGTGACGCAAAGGGGATAATTCTGCTTCTTCTCTTGTTTCTTTAAAACTCCAGCTAAAATTGGCAATTTGTAGGTTATTCAATGCTGCTGTTTCAAAAGCAAAAATAATTTCAGCTATGTAGCCAATACCTCCACTATCAAATGTCTTGCACATATTATATGATACATCAGGATTTAGATAGCTATTTATCTCTGAATCTTTATTTGTGAGATGGGCTATTACTGAAGAGATATGCGTTCCATGTCCGTGATAATCTTCTGCAATGGGATCATTTTCTAGATAGTCATATTCTATATAATTATCAATATCAAAATAATAATCTTGAATTTGGGGGTTTGATGGATAAGTAAATCCAGTGTCAAACACTCCTACTTCAGCGACATTAAGATCAGTTGCTGTAGATGTGGACAACTGTCCATAACAGTCCATTTGCAGATCGTTTCCACCACCACTTGGCAAACCGATGTCGGTAAAATCTGGAATTCCTTCTGACTCATAATCCAGACCTGCTTCTTGAACTTCTGCTCTGGATCTGGCTGTAGAAGACTCTTCATTTATGTTGTAAATAGTAGAATTGGATGGAGGATAAACAAAAGGAAAATAATTTACCTGCCATAATCGCGTTGAGGAAATGGGTGAAACCCAGATTTCTTTACAATTTAAGTGCACAAGAGCAGTATCTATTTCTGCCTGGCTAATGCCCTCTTCAAATACGATTAGAAAACGGTTAGGAGAATAGCTGCTTTGTGATAGACAAAGATTGCAAGTAAGGAGAAGTGTTACAATGAATGGTACTTGTAGTAAGTTCTTTGACATAGCTGTAAGTTTTTTTTGTAAATGGTTCAATTATCAATCTTATAAGCATCTCATTAAAAAAAGGTGACATGATTTATCACTAAAAGGTATATTTATTTTCAGTGCTAAAAGAACAACCCATCTAATTCTAGATGGGCTGTTTGGATAATTGAACCTCGCAGCTATGTCATATTAACTGAGAGTTGCCTGTATAAGAGTTGATTCTAGTCTTTGTGACTAATAAAGAGGAAATAAATAAAACTTTTAAAAAATGTGTCACCATTTGTAGGGGCGAAGCTTATACTAGTGGATAATTTAAGAACTTCAAGATTATGGAAAACAAAAATTTTGGATTAACTGAGGAAGCATTCAAAACGCTAGTTGTAGAACTGCAAAACGGGAATGAAGAGATATTTCAACATATATTCTTAAGTCATTTTGAGAATTCTATGTCGTATCTGAAGAGAAATTGTAGTTTATCGCATGAGCAATCGTATGATGCTTGTATGGATACGCTCATAGAATTTAGAAAAAGACTTATCCAGAATAAGGTGAGTTACGGAAATCTAAATTACTTGTTTACTAAGATGGCTTCGCAACGATTTTTTAAAAATGCGAAGAAAGACAATAGGTATCAGTCCTTGCCAGATGGATTAGAAATAGTGGCTGAAGAGATGGTCTTAGACAATCAAGAAATAGTAGTGTTAAATAAAGCGTGGAATAAGCTAGGAGAATCATGTCAGACTTTGCTTAAAAGATATTATTACGATAATGTAAAACTTATAAGAATGGCAGAGGAGGATAATAAAAAACCTGAATCTATGCGCAAGCAAAAACAAAGATGTTTAAATACGTTAAGAATAAATTTCCAAAGCCTGTTGAATGTTTAGACTATGAAAAATTTAAGAAAGCTCACGGATACTAATTTACAGACAACAGAAATAGATCGCCATATGTCAGATATAATAAATCAAAAATTTGATGAGGAATTAAAGAGCACTTATGCTGAAATCCTCGCTAACAAGTACAAGGTGCATAGAACGCCTAGGAGAAAGACCAATTGGGTACTCATCTCCTTAGTAGCACTTGTATCTTTATTGTGTGCCTACTTTGCCTTTAAAGGCTTAAGTACTGCTGTAAGCCCAGAAAAGCAGGACTTTAAGCAAATGGCTCTGAACTATGATAACGAACATCCGTTTACAGCGCAGACTATAACAAGAAGCAGTGTTGCAACGGCAGAGGATCATAGAATCAAGGCGCATACCCATTTTGAAAATCAGAACTATACGGCTGTTCTCGCAGATTTGAACCTGATAGAGGATAGAAATAAGGAAGATGTATTTCTTCTTGCCTATGCTCAGTTTAAATTATCAAAGTACTCTGAGGCTGGGGATAACTTTAAAAAAGTTATTGCTATGGATTCAGATGAGAGTTATCATTCAGAGGCGCGTTTATACAGAGTGCTTTGTTTATTTGCATCTGGAAAGACACAAGAAGCTCAGGAAACCATGGGAGCATTAGCTGCAGGCTCATGGGAGCTAGAAACATTGAAGGGTATCTATTCAGAAGCAAAGTAACTTTGCTTCTGAATAACTGAATTTTTACCTACTGATCGAATGGACTTATCATATCACGAATCCAAATCAGGAATAAGGCTGCATGAGGAACATGGAGGGTTTAGTCATTCTCGTAGAGAAGGACCGACTGAACAAGGAGCCTGTAATACTCCGGCCCGCAGTCCGAAGGACGAAGGGACATGCCCCAACATCATATCAAAGACATTTAACACTTTTTCCGTAAACGATTGCAGAAGTATTATAGTTAGATAGCGATGTGCTGATGAGAATTTGTTATTTTCCAAGATAAACCAAACGAATATGTACTTTAATTCAAAAGGGAAAGAGGAAGTGAGCTATGATGCTATTGTTGTGGGCTCTGGAATAAGTGGAGGTTGGGCAGCTAAGGAGCTAAGTGAAAAGGGTCTTAAGACCTTAGTTCTAGAACGGGGTAGGGACATTAAACACGGTGAGTATCCCACCGCTAATCTGGATACCTGGGATGTGCCTAATCAGGGTAGGATGTCTGAAGAGGAGATGAAAGATTATCAGAAGCAGGGTAGAACGGGTTACACGGTGTCACAGTTTACAAAAGACATGTGGGTTAAGGATACGGAGCATCCTTACAGCGAGTCCAAGCGATTTGACTGGATACGCGGTTATCATGTAGGTGGTCGTTCATTGCTATGGGGGAGACAAAGTTACCGCTGGAGTGATATAGATTTTTCAGCTAACGGTAGAGAGGGAGTTGCGGTGGACTGGCCAATACGGTATGCGGATGTAGAACCTTGGTATGATTATGTGGAATCATTTGTAGGGATAAGTGGGGAAGCATTAGGTTTAAAACAATTGCCGGACAGTAAGTTCCAACCTCCAATGGAATTAAATTGTATAGAGAACCATACGAAAGAAAAAATTGCGAAAGCATATAACGACAGGATTCTTACTGTGGGTAGGGTAGCACATATCACAAAACAGGGAGGACATAATGGAAGAGGGACGTGTCAATACAGAAACCGATGTTCGCGTGGTTGTCCACATGGCGCATATTTTTCTTCAAATGCATCCACACTTCCTGCGGCAGAAGCAACAGGAAATCTTTCTTTGCGTCCGCATTCCATTGTACATTCAGTAATCTATGATGAGACGACGCAAAAAGCAAAAGGAGTCCGCGTGATAGATGCAGAAACAAATGAAACGCATGAGTATTATGCCAAAGTAATTTTCTTAAATGCTTCCGCATTAAATTCTGCGTGGATACTTATGAATTCCACTTCAGAGCGTTTTCCGGATGGTATGGGAAATGATTCTGGTGAGTTAGGACATAATATTATGGATCACCATTTCCAAATAGGTGCAAGAGGTGAGCATGATGGCTTTCAGGATATGTACTATAAAGGGAGAAGACCTAACGGAATATTTGTTCCTCGGTTTAGAAATATAGATAAGGCGACGAGGCAGAAAGATTTCTTACGTGGGTATGGATATCAAGGGGGTGGTGGAAGACAGGGATGGTGGCGTCCTGCAGAATCTGCGAAGTATGGTGCTGCGTTTAAGAATGAAATTGTTCAGCCTGGAAACTGGACGATGAATTTGCATGGCTTTGGAGAATGTTTGCCTTACCATGAAAATAAAATGACTCTAGATAACACGAAGAAAGATAAATGGGGATTACCCACTATAGATATGGATGTAGAGTGGAAAGAAAATGAAATGTCTATGCGTAAGGACATGAAAATATCTGCAGCAGAAATGTTAGAAGCGGCAGGGATGAAGAATGTTACTGAATTTGAGAATCCATGTTTTCCTGGTTTGGGTATTCATGAGATGGGTACTGCAAGAATGGGTCGTGATCCTAAGACATCTGTACTTAATAAATGGAATCAGATACATGCTGTCAAAAATGTGTTTGTAACGGACGGAGCATGTATGACTTCTGCTGCAAATCAAAATCCATCATTGACATATATGGCATTGACAGCACGTGCGGCGAATTATGCAGCTGATCAGTTAAAAAAGAATAATCTTTAAGATATGAAAAGGAGAAAAGCATTACAGTTATCTGCTGGGATTATAGGTGGAGCAATGGCAATAGGGAGTTCAGCGCTCATGTATGGATGTAAGACGGACAGTAGTAGTTCATGGAAACCTGCTTTTTTAGATAAGGGACAATTAGATTTAATCGCGGAACTCGCAGAAACAATAATCCCTAAAACAGATACGCCAGGTGCAAAAGATGCTCTTGTGCATAGGTTTATTGATGCGCAATTAGCAGGCTTTCTTTCCCAGGATGACCAGCTAGAGTTTACAGAAGGAATCAAGGGTATTGACGAATTGTCTAAGTCCATAGGCGGGAAAGGATTTGTGGATGCGGATCAGAGTTTAAGAGAGAAAGTAATGGATGCACTTATTGAGGATGCTGATAAACATTATGCAGCATTAAATGATGGTCCTGCCCCTTTTGATGCGCTGGTAGGCATGGTTAAGAATGCTTTCTTTAGGTCGGAGGTTGGTGCTAAACAAGTATTGAAATATGATCCTAATCCAGGAGAATATATAGGTTGTTACCCATTGGAGAAAGTGGGAGGGACTTGGGCATTGTAGATAGAGTATTTAAAATAGAGGAATTGTGATCATAGGGAAGTAGGGATAGAAATGAAGATATTGAAGATCAATAGATCTTAAGAACATAAACTGAAAAGCAAATGATGAAACGAAGACAATTTGTCAGAAAGTCCAGTGGACTAACTTTAGGGATATTAACGGGAGCGACTGGAATAATTTCTTGTAAAGGGAAAAGTACAGCTGAAGTAACTCAGAAAGTAATGGCAGAAACAAAGGCTAGTTGGTTTAAGCATTCTCTTGCACAGTGGTCTGTGAACAAAGAACTCTTTGACGGTAAATTAGATCACCTTGATTTTGCTAAACTATCTGCAGATCTGGGGTTTTCTGGTGTTGAATATGTCAGTGCATTTTTTAAAGAGAAAGTGAAGGATACTTCCTATCTGAATGAAATGAATGTTAGGGCAAAAGATAGCAATGTGGAACAGCTCTTGATTATGGTGGATGATGAGGGTGATCTAGCTGCTGAGAAAAAGGAAGAGAGGGAACAAGCGGTAGAAAATCATAAGAAATGGATAGATGCTGCGAAGGCTTTAGGCTGTCACAGTATTCGTGTAAATCTATTTGGGGAG
>CALCMJ010000058.1 GCA_937967615.1 uncultured Saprospiraceae bacterium | reverse complement strand
ATAAAGCACATATCTAGAATTTGACCAAATAGAATCCAAATGACTTTCTTTATACTTTTGAACATACAAATCTAAACTTGTATTTGGCTCTGCTAACCACCTATTAATTAGAATGTAGTTAATGTTTTTTTCCGAAAACTTTCTTTGCATCTCGTCTGCTTGCAAATAGGAATTCCCCATACAAGCTCTATCCGTATACAAACTTAAAACACGCGGCTTACTAAATACCATGCGAGCATCTTCAGGGACATGTTCTTTAATATATTGAAAAGCTTCCTTAGTGACATCTACCTGTGGGCCTGAAAAAAGTGGATTTGCTTGTGTGTGCATTTGGAAACCTATGACTTTAGGGACATATAGAAAGAGGGTAAGTAGAATATAAAATGCTAAAAAAATCTTTTTGTATTTAGGAATTGAAATCAATCTATTGACACCATTGAAAAAGAAATAAATTAAAAAAGGAACAATTGGATAAGCAAACCTAAAACCTTGAGTGAATGGGTAAACCATGAGCACTCCAAAAAGTCCTAAAACAAGTAAACGCATAAACATTGTTTTTTGGTTTCTCTCAAAGAATCCGACCAGAGAAAAGAGACCAAAGAGAGCACCATGAAAAACAGATAGCCACGATGCATTTTCCAAAGTAAAATAGGATATAGTTAATTCTATATAATGAAATAAATGATTTCCTATGTAATCAAAGTTGGTCGCATAACTGATTATATCCATATAGCCGTTTTCATTTGGAATTGGGAAAATGAATTTATGCATTAGAATGACAAAAGCTATAGAGCTGAGAATTATCGTTAGAAGCTCTTTAATTTCATTTTTAATAGACTGCCTATTTGTTGATTGACTCTTATTTTTTGAAATAATATTCAATAGTTTATCAATTGCGATTGCAATGGGTATGACTATTCCAATTGTTCTGATTAAAATGGTGAAGCCAATAATTAGTCCTATAAGAATAGCTGATCTTTTGTTTTTCCAGAACATGTAACTTATAGCACTCAGCAGAAAGAAGAGAGTAAATGGAATATCAGAAAGAACATTGGATTTAAAAATAATTGTCCAAGGGTTATAGATTAATAGTGTTGTTGCTAATAATCCAGCAAGCATGCCAAATTCAATCTTAATAAAGTAAAAGCATAATAAGCCAAGCAGAAAAACTACAAGAGAAATAAATAGCATAAAGGCTATCATGTTATTTCCAAAAAATGCATAAACCGGAGATAGTAGGAGAGGGAACCCTACGGGGTAAGCACTGGGAGCAAGAGAGGGATTGTTTTCATTAAAAATATATCCAATATCAGCAACATCTTTATTGTCAACAATATTTATTGCTTGATGAATGTATTGAGAAAAGTCGCCTCCCCATCCATGTAAGCCAGTTACATTTAGGCTAAAGAGGGGCAGTAAAAATAGAAAGAGCAAAACCCATATGCCCCATTCTGATACTTGACTTTTCATTTTGAGAAGATAAGATAATATTAGAAAAGAGTATATAAAGTCAGAACTTAGAAGCTCTTTTTATTTAGCCATTGTTATCCTGTCTCTTTTGTGTCTATATAAGAATATAATAGAAAGCAAAATAACTAGAATATATAAACTTGGTTCGCTCATACTTTCTGCATCTTCACCTACGTCCAAGGATTTGTTACCTGACAGTACCTGCTTTTGTTTCTTTTTTAATATCGCTTTTTGAGCTTCATTCTCTACGACTAGGTAAGATGTAACTGGAGTCATAACCCCAGAAAGGAAACTATATTCTACGAGATTAATCCAATCTCTATCTGAGGTAGAAGGATGTAAAGTTTGTGAATACCATTTTGCTTTCATATGCAATGCTGTATTCCAGTCCTTATTTTTTATTCCAGCTCTATCTATTTCGAAAATATCATTTTTTAATACAATGCTTGCCTGTCCATTATCGGTAAGATATCGTACTGAGTTGTTATTTAATTTGTACTCTAATACGGAATGATCAAAGATAATTTCACTGGAATCTGATAGCGCAGTTTTTGGATTTTCAGTTAAAGCATGAGGGACTAAATTTCCATTTTCATCTAACATATAGAATAGATCATTTTCAGGGAAGGTAAAGCTCCAATCCAAAATGTCTTTGGAAAACACGGCATTTTGAATACTGTCACTTACAAGTACGATAAGCGGATAGGCTTCCTTGGAATCTTTATAGGCATCAAACAATATTGTTTTGATTGCTCTATCGACATAGAGTCCGCCTTCAAAACTTTGACTTTGGAAAGCTTCTAACCAATTTTCATCAAATGCATGCGTGGAAACATAAGTGTTTACAAAACTCACTTTAGCATTTTCTTTTAAGCTGTTGTGCTGTGAAGCTATTTTATCAATCCGACTTGAATAATTAGAGATGTTTTCTTTTGCGCTTGCATCAATAATAAAGTGGAAGTAGGGTTTCCTTTTTACACGTTTTAGGCTTTCCTTTTCTTTGGCTGAAAGATAAATTACATTCTCATTTTCAAACTTTAAATCTTGATGGTTATTTGAATCTCCTAGTGTAAGTGTATGATCGTCTATTTTGAATTCAATAGGGTCTTTGTGAATGAGTTCTATTCCTGTTTTGCGAATTTCGTTTTCAGCAAATGGAAATACTCTAAATGCGACTTTATTGCCGTCCATATAATATAAAATACCTGGATCTCTATTCTCATTACGGATACTTGAAAATACCCACATGGCGGTTTTCTTTTCTGCTAATATTCCCATTTCTTTTCTTTCACCCACATAGAGGTAATAATCACTTATCCAAGTCCCTTCAGGCAATTCTAAAGTAGTGGCATATTCCGCAAACCTTGCGCTCCCACTTTTATTGGTGATTTCAAGATCTATCCATGTTCTCCATGTGCCTTGGGTTTCATCATATGTGCTATTTGTTGAAATGTCACTTATCTCAACATTGGAATTCCGAACATTTTCAAATCTAAAAGGTGAAGCTGGTTCTCCAAAGAATATTCTTTGAATATGATTTATTTTAGAATCAGACAGGGTAAGATTGTCTAATACAATCCAATTAAAAATTGATGACAAATAGGGTTGCTGACTTCCAAAGATTCCTCCTCTGTTATTGTCCTTATGGTTTTCTAAAACATGCAGTGTTTTTTGAAGTGAGCCTTTATCAATATTGTAGTCTTTAGTATAGTTAGGACTATAGATGTATTCTAAGCTTTGGTTTAGATTAGACTTATCGTTTAGACAAGTTAGAAATATGCACAGCGGAATAACTAAAGAAGCAATTACGGAGCTTAGTAAGAGTTTCTTTTTAGAAAACCATGTTTGCAAATGATCATAATCCTTAGAAAGCTGGCTGATGTGTACAACGAAAAGAATCAATGGCGTCAGCATTAGAAATCCTGTACCAATTGCCGCAATTGCAATTATGGAAAAAGGGAGGAAGGGTAGAAAGACAAGGAAAAAATAGAACGTGAATGATAGCGTAATACTTCTTCCAGCAAACAATATAAATCGATAGTGTGTATTCTCAGAATTTGGTAAGCATAATAGTATTCCATTTACTACCGCTAGCAAATAAAACCAATAGCTATTGAAATCGCCGAACACTCCAGACTCGGTGATATTGAAATCATTAAAGAGAATGCCGTTGTTAACGAGTAAACCCAATACAGGTAAAATGATAGAAATGGGAATTTTCCATACTAATTGGTTCTCTTGAAAAATGGAAGCCTTCCTAGTAGCAAGAATGAATATATATCGCAATATGAAGAACAGGAAAAGTATTGTTCCTATAATGAAGAAAATGAGCGTGATATGAATTCCGTAATTGTTTTCAACAGGCTTCCAAAGTGGGAATAGGATCTGAGTAAAGATATACCAAACAAAGGGAATTAGAATTGCAATTAAAATGTTATTAACAGCTTTGCTTTCCGTCGTTTGGGGGGTAAAATGTACTACAAGGATAAATAATGAATACGCAAGAGTGGGCATCAAGAAAGTACCAACGTACAATTCTACATCTCCAGATAACATCCATCGCGGAATAGAGAATGGAATAATGTCTTCTGAATGAAAGCCATACAGGTAAATAAATAGAATGTGGAAGATTAAAGCAATTACGCCATAGTAAACGGAAACGTTTTTCTTCTTAATAATTAAATACATTCCATAAATGAAATTTGATAATCCAAGAACAGCTAGGCCATATCCAAAAGATATCCATATGCGAATGCTTTCCTCTTTCAAAAGTGATTTTATGATATTGAATTCACCTAAGAAAATGAAAAACATTATCAGTATTGGAATCGTGTTTAGAACAAAGATCCATTTGGGATTAAGCAAATTTCGCATGATTATTTCTTGTGTTGAGAATTCTTTCCACTATTAAATAGATTATAATGAGAAAACTCAGGTTATTAAATATGCCAATAGTTTCATG
>CALCMJ010000057.1 GCA_937967615.1 uncultured Saprospiraceae bacterium | reverse complement strand
ATGCGCTTCAAACAGCGATGCGTTTTTAAACTCAAACAACGACACATACTGACAGTTTATAATGACAAGGATATGGGTTTGAAGTTGATAAACTTCAAACAACGATAGGCTTCGAACAACGATACGCTTCAAACAGCGATGCGTTTTAAACTTCAAACAGCGATGCGTGCTGAGAGTGCATGACAGGAATATGGGTTTGAAGTTGATAAACTTCAAACAACGATACGCTTCGAACAACGATACGCTTCGAACAACGATGCGCTTCGAACAATGATGCGCTTCAAACAGCGATGCGTTTTTAAACTCAAACAACGATGCATACTGACAGTTTATAATGACAAGGATATGGGTTTGAAGTTGATAAACTTCAAAGAACGATAGACTTCGAACAACGATACGCTTCGAACAACGATTGCGAAGCAACTCACTAAACCCACTCCACCTTCCCGCGCATCTCTTCTCTTTTCACCTCTAGCTCAATACCCTCTTTAGGAATCCCCATGTAAAGTAATCCTAGGCAACGTTCTCCTTCTTTTAGGTTTAGAAACTCTGTATTATCTACGATGGTTTTGGGCGAACTCCAATACGCACCGATGCCACGTGCATGGCAGCTGAGCCAAATGTTTTGTACTGCCATGGCGACTGCAGCAATCTCTTCCCATTCTGGGATAGAAGCTTCAGGATCACGTTGCATGCATATTGCAATGACATGGGATGAACGTACTGGGTTCTTTTGCGACTTTAGGTATTTCCGTTCAAGGAATTTCTCTGGAGGGGTTCTTCTTTTGTATTCCTCAGCAAGAAAATTCCCTAGTCGTTCTTTCGCTGGACCAGAAAATATTTTAAAACGCCATGGCTCCGTGTGTTTATGAGTAGGTGCCCATCTTGCAGCTTCTAATAATTCGCCCACTAAATCCTCAGAAATTTCTTCCTCTGTGTACATATGTGGATATACTGACCTTCTGGTTCTTATCAGTTTGTCAAGCTCCTTTATGTCCCATTTTTTCATAAGATCTTAATTTATTTTTAGGTTCACCTAAATTTTAATAACTTTAGTAGACTAACAACGAATACAATGATAAGTTTTGCTGAAGAAAATTATCTCAAAGCTATATTTAAAATCACAGAAAAAGACCGGAAATCAGCTGGAACCAATGCTATTGCACAGATTCTGCATACTTCTGCCGCTTCTGTAACGGACATGATCCAGCGCCTTTCTGAAAAGGAACTGGTCTTATATGAAAAGTATAAGGGTGCTAGCTTATCTCCCACTGGTAATAAGATTGCCACAGATCTGATACGCAAGCACCGACTATGGGAGGTTTTCCTTTCTGACAAGCTCCATTTTCCTTGGCAAAAGATTCATGATATCGCAGAACAAATGGAACATATCAAATCAGATGAACTGATAGACAAACTGGATAACTATCTAGGTAATCCAAGATTTGATCCGCATGGTGATCCTATTCCCACAAAAGAGGGAAAGTTTCTTATCAGAAATCAATATTCTTTGGACCTGCTTAACGAGGGAGAAACTGGAGTCCTCGTAGGTGTAAGACATCACCTCACAGAATTTCTGAATTATCTAAACGAACTAAAAATTGCATTGGGTACAGAATTGCGTGTTCTAAAAAAACTGGAATTTGATAAGTCGACACGTGTACGCATAAACAATAATGAAGAAGTCATTTTTCCAAAAAAGATATCTCGTGACCTCTTTGTAAAAAAGAAATAGATTGAACACTAACGATGAGAACTAGAAAACATACAAAATTTATTTCCTGCAGTATTTGGATTGTGCTTCTATCTATTTGCCATTCTCATGACATGTTTGCAGAAGACAAATTAAAGGTACTCGCATCTGCTTCCATGTTTGCAGATATGGCAAGTAATATAGGTGGCGATAGAATTGAATTAAAAACCATTGTCCCTATTGGTGCAGATCCTCACTTACACGAGACAACGCCCATAGATGCTATCAAAGTGAGTGAGGCAGATGTAATTCTTGTAAACGGATTAACCTTTGAGGGATGGATAACGGAACTCATAGATAATGCTGGCAGTTCTGCAGATGTAATACTTATCACAGAAGGTGTTACCCCTATTTCAAGTACGGTTTACAAAAATGCGTCTGATCCGCATGCGTGGATGGCAGCTGACCATGGTGTGATCTATGCTAAAAACATTTTTGATGCACTCTCAAAAAACGATCCTGCAAATGAAGCTTATTACGAGAAAAATTACCTGCGATATAAAAAAGAATTAGAAGATCTGGATACGTACATCAAACTTGCAATAGAAAGTATTCCTAGAGATCAACGTGTTTTAATTACTTCGCATGATGCATTCTCTTATTTTGGGAACCGCTACGGCTTACGCTTGGAAGCGATCATGGGGATTTCTACTGAAGCTGATGCTCAGACTTCAGATATTGTAAGAGTCACTGAAGTGATCAGGAAATATAATGTGCCCGCTGTTTTTATTGAAAGCACGATAAATCCTAAATTGATAAAGCGCATGGCGGAGGATAATAATGTTGCCATTGGAGGCGAACTCTATGCAGACTCGCTAGGGCCCAAAGGTTCAGAAGGGGAAACGTATTACAAAATGCTTAAGCACAATGCTGATGTTATTGTCTCTGCACTAAAAGATAAAAACATGAGCCAGACAACACATGATGATGCTGACAAAGGCAATCCGCTATGGTCCTATCTTGCCATCATAGGAATACTGGCTGCAGGGTTTATCATTGTTCTTTTAAAAATAAATAGCTAATGGCTGAATATACAATTGAGGTAAAGGGTGTTTCAGTAAGTTATCACACTAAACGTGTTTTGACAAATATTCACCTTAATATAGAAGGAGGAAATGTCATAGGAGTGGTAGGACCAAATGGTGCAGGAAAATCAACACTCTTCAAAAGTATTCTTGGCCTAATAGAATATAACACCGGAGAGATCAAAGTGCTTGGAAAGGAAATTCAGGATGTAAGAAAACAAGTTGTCTATGTTCCTCAAAAAGATGATGTAGACTGGAGTTTTCCAGCAACTGTAATGGACATTGTGCTCATGGGAAGATATCCGCACAAGAAAATATTGGAGCGAATAAATAAAGAAGACAAACGCATCGCCATGGAGGCACTTGAGGAAATGGGTATTGCTGACTTGGCCAAAAGACAAATAGGAGCACTTTCTGGAGGACAGCAACAACGTGTTTTTATTGCACGTTCGCTCGCTCAGGGTGGAGACATCATGCTGCTTGATGAACCCTTTGTAGGTGTAGACATGACGACTGAAGAAAAAATTATACAGCTCTTAAAAAAGCTTGCTTCCCAAGGGAAAACTTTGCTCGTAGTGCATCACGATCTTGCAGTTGTGGATGAATACTTTGACAAGGTGATTTTATTAAACCAACGTCTAATTGCTTATGGGGATACCGATGTAACCTTTACGAAGGAGAATATGGCAAAGACGTATGGACCGCAGTTGACGATATTGCATAAGACTGGGTTGATTTAGTTTAGATTGAACTTGTTGTATGAAAGCTTGAGGGACATGTAGGCATGGTGGCTATAAATATATAGCCACTCTGTGGCTTCGTTAGTTTACCAGAATTTTAATACCGTATTTTATTTCTATTTTAATTCACAATTCCACGTCTCGCAGTCTTCGTAGTCCTTCAGTCTAACTTAATATTCTCTATATACTTATACGCAGATCCTGTATTCAACAAAACCACAGTTTCTTCTTCCTTTATCCAGCCTTTCTCAAGCAATTTTTTTGCTGCTTCCCATACAGCTGCTCCTTCTGGAGAAACAAAGAGTCCCTCAGCTCTGGCTAACTCTGAAATACCATTATGCATTTCTTGATCCGTAACATCGATGGCGGTGCCGTTGCTTTCGTAAAGGGTTTTTAGGATGAGTTTATGTCCAAAGGCATGGGGTACACGCAGACCATTTGCAATTGTAACTCCTGGGTCTTTGTAAGCAACGGAGCCAGAGTCATTATTCTCAAATGCTTGAACGATAGGATTGCATTGTGCAATTTGAACGGCGACCATACGTGTGGGGATTTCTTCTATCCATCCCATCTCTAGCATTTCTTTGAAGGCTTTCCATATGCCTATCAAGCCAGTTCCTCCGCCGGTAGGGTACAATATTACGTCTGGTAATTTCCAATTCATTTGTTCCGCAATCTCGTAGCCCATTGTTTTTTTCCCTTCCAGTCTGTAAGGTTCTTTCAATGTGGTTACATCCCACCAATCGTCTTGCATATCTGTACGCATCTGTTTACCTGCATCGCTGATGTTTCCTTCTACGGTATTTACATGTGCACCCGTAATCTTACAGTCTACCTGGAATACATCTGGAGTTTGTTTTGGCATATATGCGTGTATGGTCAATCCTGCTTTTGCTCCATAGGCACTTAAGGCAGAACCCGCATTTCCGGCTGTGGGTATGCAGGAAACTTTTACGTTTAGTTCTTTGGCTTTAGATATTGCCATGGACAGGCCGCGTGCTTTGAAAGATCCTGTGGGGTTTTGTCCCTCGTCTTTTATGTATAGATTAGAAAATCCATATTCCAGATTATTTGCTTTTAAAAGAGGAGCCATGCCTTCGCCTAAAGAAACGATGTTAGCATCGTCAAAAACTGGGAGCATTTCTCTGTATCTCCACATATCCCAGGATCTTGTCTTGAGGACTTCTTTGTCTGGAGCCTTAGAGCAATCATATCTGGCTACTAAAGGTTGATTATCAATAGGGCAAAATCGTTGGAGTTCTTTGGGGTCGTAGTGTGCTCCACATTCGTGGCACTCTAGGTGTGTGAACAAGGTCATTTCCTTTTTTTTTAAAAACTACGATTTTATTTTGAGAAGTATGCATGATGAATAGGAAGAAATGGCTTGTTGACTATCACTAAAACTGAACTTGGCAAAACTTCTCGTGTCAGTTGCCTGGAATATCTGTCGTAGACAGAGTCATGTACTGAGGCACGGCCGAAGGGAATGACCGAAACGATAGTGAAGTATGGAAGGGAACGACCCTGGAGTATTTCCTGAGCAAAGCGATGGAAATACGGAGGGGTGACACCCAAATCATTTTTATACTTGTACGAAATAAATTAAAAAGATCTCTACCTACTAGGTAGCTGTACTGTGTATGTATTTGACTTAACCGTCAAGCGAATATCACGCAACCATGGGTTGTAGTATTTCAACATTCTATACGTCACACCATTCTCTTTTGCGAATTTTCCAAGGTTGCTAATCGTCTTATCAATCACCACCGGGTAAGTATCTTCAAAGGGTGGATATTTATCTTCATGGTCTACATAAAATCCGAAAGATTCTGGATTTTGCATAATCTCTTTTATGGCTACAACTCTAAACACATAGTCTGAGGTTTCAGAATTTAGGTTGAGGTCGTAGTAAGAGTCCATGTTCTGCTTTTTAAGAATTTTAGCGTAGGCTGTAGGGCCTACATTATATGCCGCTGCTGCATCTGTCCAAGTACCAAATCTCTTGTGCAAATATTTAATATACTTACATGCAGCATATGTAGATTTTTCTACATGGTAACGTTCGTCTACTTCCGAATAAATTTCTAGTCCATATTGTTTTCCTGATGATTTCATAAACTGCCAAAATCCCTGCGCTCCAGCATGTGATCTTGCATTCTCTAATCCACTTTCTGCTACAGCGAGATACTTAAAATCTGCTGGAATACCCTTCTCTGCCAGTATTCTATCCATCATAGGGAAATATCTATTTGCTCTTTTAAGATATAGCACTGTGCTTGAATGCCAGTATGCATTTTTCAGTAGTTGCTTGTCTAATCTTTCTCTACAATCTGACGATTGAGGCACAGTCTCTCCTGCAAAATTGAATGACTTGCTTGCTTTAACAGCTTTTATGTTTTGTGGGAGTGGAATAAAACTCGCAACTGCATCCTTTACTTCTTCTACAGTACCAAAAGAAGCAAATACTAGAAAACATGCGGCACAACCGGTAAAAAATCCAATTATAGATAATCTCATTGTCAAAAAATTTAGAAACAAAACGACAGAAAATACTGTGTCTTTATATAACGTAAAAAATCGTCAAGATAGTAACTGAGCAACTCATCAAGAGAAGTCAAAGGTTGGAATGTGTGTAAAATTATATAAAATAAAGGACAAGTTCAAATGAGAATTATGAATGAAGAATTATGAGTGAAGATTGTGAGTTGAGATTATGAATTTAAGAATGAGAGCGACCTGTTTAGGCAATTAATGAATACGCTCAAGCTGAAAACCCGCAAGTAGTGCAAAAACCTGCAAAGCACAGGCGCGAAGTGCAAAACTGGCAGGTTTTTTGCTAAATACATATTACATATATTTTTAATGTGTTTTAATCGTTAATTAACCACATATCATGAAGTTATCTGTTTCTTACATTCTCTTCTTATACTTAGCAAGCTTTGCTATGCCTTCTAATTCAGAATTAGCAGATGCTTATATTCATATGTATAAGGAAATCGCCATCTCAGAAATGCAGCGTACTGGTATTCCTGCAAGCATAAAACTTGCACAGGGTTTACTGGAGTCTGACTGGGGAAGAAGTGATCTTGCAACTAAGGCCAATAATCATTTTGGGATAAAGTGTGCAAGTGATTGGACAGGAGAAACACATTATAAACATGATGATGATAGGAATAAAGCGGGCGAACTCATAAAAAGTTGTTTTAGGAGTTATCAGGATCCTACGGAATCCTATATTGCTCATTCAGAATTTCTTGTAAATAGAGATAGGTATAGTCGCTTATTCACACTGCATCCAACTGATTATCATAACTGGGCACATGGTCTTAAGGAATGTGGATATGCTACAGACAGCAAATATCCGACTAAGCTTATAATGATCATTGAAAAATATAATCTTTCTAGATTTGACTTGATGGTCACTGGTAATAATGAAGAATATGTGCAAACAGAAAATTCATCTCCGTTAGAAGAGCGTGTTGACAATTCCATTCTAAGCAATGATGTGGACGTAGAGCAAGCAAACGCGAGCACGGATATTTTCCTAGAAGAGGATGTGCCTCAAGCAAAGAGTAAAAGAGAAAGCCGAATAGGTGCTAGCAAACGTAAACGCAGTCAACGAAAAGTAAAAAAGGACAGAGTGTATCACCACGTAAAAGAGGGTGATAGTATGGAAGATATTTCACGCATGTACAGAATAGATCTTGATATGTTGTATGCAAAAAATAGAATGCCTAAGGGATCTCAACCTCTTATAGGCGAACTTATAAAGCTAAAAGGAATAAGCAGAACGGACAGACGTCCAAAGTTTATACGCTTCCCTATGGAAGGATTGCAGGATGATGTATTTCTGAATTAACAGAATTGCTATTATAATGATGTTCTCTTGTATTGATTGCATCAGAGCTTATTTATAATTTCCTTATTTTGAGAAAAAATAATAATGCGTAATTTCTTCTTACCCCTTGTAATTCTATTTATCTACTGCAGTTTAGATGCACAAAGCTTCCATTTTGGCCCTAAGGGTGGTGGAACAATTGCTGTACAACAATGGAATAATTTAGAGAGAGATCCATTGTTCGCATATCATGGTGCTGTTTTTATAGAAACCTTGGACCCAGAAGACACAGGCTCCTTGTATGCACAATTTGGTTATCATAAACGTGGAAGTGGTGTACGCGTATTTGATTTCCTAACATCGTTTTCAGCAAGTCAAAATTTTCAATTCAATAATCTCTCCTTACAATTAGGAACCAAACGAAGAATAAACAGATCTTCCTCCAAGGTATTCTTTTACGATTTTGCTCTAAGAGCAGAATATACTTTGAACACAAATCTATCTGAATTTGAAAACTTTAATTCATTGTTCTACCCTATAGATCAGTATGTAAGAAAATTTAATTACGGACTTAGTTTTGGAGGAGGTATTGAATTTGGGTCAAGTAAATTTCATGTGCCTTTTATACAAATTACAATAAGCCCTGATATTTCAAATCAATATGAGCAGCTTGCAATCCAAAATGTTATCAATCCGTATAATGGTCAAATCACTACCCTACCAGAAAGAAATATTAGAAACTTGACATTGGAACTTAGCTTTGGGATGAAGTTTTTAAGAGAGGTAATTTATATAGATGATGATGATTACTAGAGGACCAAGCCTACACCAAAACTCAAGTAACCAGGTCTTTGTCTAAAACCTTGACGTGCTTCGCGGAAATAGAAGTCTTCTGCTACTCCATCAAATCTAGACTCATAGCGTAGATCAAAATGTAAGCGTTTTACTAGAACTCCAAAACTGAAACTAAAGCCTTTTTCCACCTTAGTCTGTCGTTCTTCAAAAGACTCTACATTCTTTAATATTTCTGTATCATCAATGATGTAAGAAAATACCGGACCAATACCTAACTTAAACATTTCATTAATCATGATCCCCGCATTAATAGGAACCGTGATATAAGATGTTTCCTTAGATTCACGTGGCAAAAAGATATCGTCTAAAATGAAACTCTTAATCTCAAAATCTGTTTTTACTTTTTTGTAAAATGCTTCCGTTTGCAAGAATAAAAGATTATTGGAATAAAATGCGATGAGTCCTACTTCTGGAGAAACGTTCTGTTGCAAAACCTTCACCTCATACACAAGATAATCCTGGTAGTCATCATATTGGATAAGTTGGTTCTTGGAAAAGGGGACTGTCAAACTAGCTTTCATTCCTAAGCGTACCTGAGCATTACTGTGAATACTCAGTGAAAAGAAAAAGAATAAAATGTACTGCAAAGACTTCCTCATTGTTACATCAAAACTAGCTTAATTCAATGATAAAATAAGGATTGGAACATTGATTTTTACTCGTAAATCTGTCAGTTTAGTCGGCTTAAACGCTTACTCCACGAGATTTTAATGAGAATTAACAACTAGGTCATATATTGCCATCTACTCTTTCAGCAATATTAATACTGCGTCCCAATGCGTCTTTTGCTTTCTAAACGCTACTATTTACCATTCTTTACCTTGATGATTTTACCGTCTTCCTCGTCAGTAAGTATATATAAATACCCTCGTGGAGATTGCACCGCTTTGCGTAATCGTACGTGATCATATGGAAATAGTTCTTCAATGGAAGTCACAGTATCGTTTTGATCCACAGATAATCGCCACAAGTTTCCTTTGCTTAGTCCTGGAATAATGTAATCCCCTTTCCACTGCATAAATTCGCGGCCCGTATATTTTAAAAGACCTGTGGGTGCGATTGTTTGGTCCCAATAATGGATAGGCGCAGTAAATGTTATATTATTTAATTCAGCAGGTACATAGTCCTTTGTTCTAAATTTTCCAGAGGTCTTGTTAGGCCAGCCATAATTCGCTCCAGCAATCAGTTTATTAAATTCATCTCCTTGCATAGTTCCGTGATCAGTAAACCAGATCTCACCCGTTTCCTTATCTGAAAATAAACCTTGGGTAGCTCTTATTCCTGTTGCATACAAACCAGCAACTGCATCTCTGCCAAAGTCTGGATTATCTTGAGGAATTGTTCCATCTGGGTGAATGCGAATAATCTTTCCTCGTGCATCTTTTACATCCTGCGCAATGGGTATTTCAGGATTCATATATTCAAAGAAATTTCGTTCGCCCGTAGCAATATATAACATGCTATCAGTCCCAAAAGTCATGCCTCCTCCAAAATGAAATAAGCCATGCATGTAAGGCCCCGCTTCAAATATCGTCTGTACGTTAGTGAGTTTGTTCCCATCTAATACTCCTCGGATGACTTTCAATGCTGCTTTTTTGTCTGGCTGCATTGCTGCATATGATAGATAGATCATTTTATTTTTACTGTAGTTGGGGTCTAATAAAACTTCAAACCATCCTGCATTATAGGAGGTAGTATTTCCATCTGCAGCATCTGGGTAAATACCTTTGGGGTATTCAGAGAGGTCAATTAAAACTGCACGTCCAACATCTGTAGGTAAGCCCGTAACTTTTTCGTTCGTTTTCTCTTTAAGGTTCACAAGAAGTAAGTCACCATCTTTTTCTGCTAGCAAGGCAAGATCTTCTGAAATAAAAGCCATGCTCCAAGGTTTCTTTAACCCAGACATGATGACTTCTTTCTCAGGCCTTGGCTTATGCTCCATTGCTGTAAGAGGGAGGGGCCCTGCTGAAGTTACCTTAGCTACAATCAACCATTCACCGTCAATCTTTTTTAGTAAAAGCATATCGTTAAATCGATTCCCAAAACTTGGAATATCTACTTGTAAAAGTGCGTAAGCAACATCAAGGACTAATTTGATTTCAATGATTGTGGAAGGACGGGCATTTTCCTGACCTCTACGTCCATTATCATAATAAGCTGCATATTCTTTAGGGGAAAGACGGAGTATCGTATCTGCAGTATTATATAGATACATCTCAGCTTCTGGATAAAAGGCGCTTTCAATAATTTCTGGATAATTATACACAGTTCCTTCTATAAACCGATTGATAGTAGCTTCTACTTTTTCCATGTCGGTTTGTCCTGATAAAATACAAAGCGAGAATGCTGTGAACAAACAAGAAATAACGATAGACCTCATAATGAATACTTTTTGTAAAACTACGACACTATAGGTTCGCTAACGCATATATAGTGGCAGTTTTAGTGTAGTATTATAATCTTGGACTAGTTTTCTGACAGTTTTCTTTTGTATACAGCTGGTGTCATCCCTGTTAATTTCCTAAAGCTTGCATAGAAGGTGGATTTTGAATTGAAACCCGACTCATAGCCTATTCCTTCCAATGTCAGTTCTTTACGCTTTTCCATCAAAGTCTGTGCCTCCATAATGCGTTTTTCATTTATATAATGCGAAAACCCATTCTCGTAGAACAGATTGATTACGCGTGAAATTTCGTGCACACTTATGCCCGTCTTTTCTGCCAGATCCGTTATTCTAAACTTAGGATCTTTGAACAATTCATCTTTCTCTATGGCAAGATTTATTTGATCCAACTGTTGCTGATCAGGCTGTGAAATGTTAGTTTTTTGTTTAGTGAATTTCCTGTTAGAGAAGAGTTCTAAGTAAAGTAAAATATAGAAAACGAAAGTGAAAATTAGACTGGCCCACAAATAGGTAAACCCCTTTATCCATAAAGCAAATTGGTAAGTACAAGTGATAAACAGAATGGCAGCAATAATTCCAATGCGTCTTTTGTCATTCATTGAACTATAAGGAAGGTCTTTAAAAAGAGGAAGAATGGAAGATTTATATCTAAAGAAACTATACAAAACAAAGCCTCCCCAGACTATATAGATGACTATGATGATATATGAGTTCCAAATCTCAGGAAATTGACGATAGGGGTAGATCAATCCAGCACTTAAAATAAAAATAGAAGCTATCGCAAGAATGACGAAATCAGATTTTATAAGTTTTTTATGCTGATTGAATTCAGCCCTTAGGAATAAATAAAACAAGGGACCAATAAACATACCAGCTGTCAGTCCAATCTGTAAAACCAGAAAATCAACTCCGTCAGAATATTTCAGATAAATACTTTTGCCAATACGCAAGCACAGCATCAATGTCAGCATACCCAAAAATATATTTTGAGGCTTCCTGTTACTTTTCCAAAGGATGATCATTGCAGCAATACACCCATTGATAACACCAATGCCGCCGAATAAGAATAATGCTGTTTTCCAAATTTCCATGTCCGCAAATATAACGTGGTCCACTTTATTGTTTGTATGCTATTAGCGAAAAAACAGATTTAATTGATAGAAATTAGCTTCCTTAAAACCTCATGGCATAGGTTTATGTTATTTCTACTCACTTTACACAAAACTTTATTCTAATATTTAGTATTATTAAAGACTACTCAGATTTGCTAGTATTCTAGTATTCTTGTAGTTAGCTTCAATACTACCCTATGAAAAAAAATAATTCCAACTTTTGGACAATTACTGTCGCGCTTGCTGGCTTCCTTTTTGGTTTTGATACTGTTGTCATCTCTGGAGCGAATCTTCCCATTAAGGAACTATGGCAAACCTCTCCTAGTTTTCATGGATGGTTTATTATGTCCATGGCACTCTGGGGAACAGTTGTAGGTGCCTTATTGGGTGGGATTCCTACAGATAAATTTGGCAGAAAAAAGACCCTTTTCTGGATAGGTATCTTGTATACACTTTCTGCTTTAGGTTCTGCCCTTGCGACGGACCCTTATATGTTTTCCTTTTTTAGATTTATTGGAGGATTAGGCGTGGGTGCATCCAGCGTAACCGTTCCTACGTATTTATCAGAAGTATCATCAAAAGAAAATAGGGGAAGTATTGTAGCAAGATATCAGTTCATGATCGTCTTTGGGATTTTCATTGCATTTTTTAGCAATTACCTTTTGAAGGGAGTAGGTGGAGCAATGGACTGGAGATATATGCTAGGCGTGGAAGCCGTTCCTGCGATTATTTATTGCTTATTAGTATTGGGTGTTCCTAATAGTCCTAGATGGTTGTTGCTCAATAAAAACGATGAAGCTGGAGCAAGATCAATTCTGGAATCACTAGGTATAAAAAATTTAGACCAATCTATTCAAGAGATAAAAGACTCGGTCAAAACTAATGTAAAAGGCGCATCAGGCTTGTTCAGTGGCCTGTATTCAAAACCCATTTCACTTGCCTTTTTACTTGCTTTTTTTAATCAGCTATCAGGAATAAATTTTGTTCTGTACTACGCCCCAGAAATTTTAGAAAAAGCAGGATTGGCTGGAAAAGAATCATTGGGCAGTTCTATTTCTATAGGCGCAGTAAATTTGATCTTTACTTTGTTGGGTATGTATTTAATAGATAAAGTAGGTCGTAAGGTTTTATTGCTTTGGGGGTCAATAGGCTACATAGTCAGTTTAGCCATGGTTGCCTACGCATTCTATAGTGGGGCAAGTAGCAGTTTTCTTTTATTCTTTATTTGTCTGTTCATTGCTTCCCATGCTATAGGACAGGGAGCTGTGATTTGGGTATTTATTTCTGAGATCTTTCCTACTCGAGTGCGGGCAAATGGTCAGGCATTTGGATCAGGAACGCACTGGGTGTTTGCTGCATTGATTACGGCAATCACTCCTATATTTTTGGATGGGGAAAGTGGGATATTTAAAGATAATCCTTGGCCGATTTTCGCCTTCTTTGCGGGCTTTATGGTCTTGCAATTATTGTGGGTGATTTTTAAAATGCCCGAGACCAAGGGTAAATCGCTTGAACGGTTGCAGGCGGAATTGACATAAGAATTGAAGTTTATATTTTTCTAATTGAAATACGCATCGTGAAGAAATTATAATTTGTAAAAAGAAAGAGAACGGCATTAGCTGTGTTGGCTTCCCATCCGATTCTGATAAATTGGTTCCTTCCTTTATGATTGACATTTAGTCAATCATATCCTATGGACTAGTTAATCAGCAACCATATTGTAACAGACAGCTATCCCGCCTTTTTAAAATATGCATAATAAATCAGTCCGTTAATTATTAAATTTTCTAAAAATAGACATGCAATTTCATAGGGACAATTTTTGCAGTATATTAATGATGTATTCATAAAATGATAGCAACAATGACATTAAATTCAAAGAAATCAAGTATGAAAATTAGTTCCCTGATATTTACAGTTGGATTCATTCTTTCTCTAGTTGTTTTCAATGCTTGCAATACCAAAACTGCGAACAATTCTCAGTCTGATTATTACACAGAACAATTCAGGCCACAGTTCCATTTTTCTCCAGAGGCAAACTGGATGAATGACCCTAATGGTATGGTGTACCTGGATGGTGAATACCATCTTTTCTACCAATACTTTCCTGACTCCACAGTGTGGGGCCCTATGCATTGGGGTCATGCTGTGAGTAAAGATCTTTTACATTGGGAGCATTTGGATATTGGTTTGTATCCTGACGAACTTGGTTGTATTTTTTCTGGGAGCGCGGTGTATGACAAAGACAATACCTCCGGTTTAGGCAAGGATGGGAAGGGGCCATTGATTGCAATTTTTACCCACCATAATTTTGAAGGTGAAAAAGCGGGAAATAATAAATTTCAATATCAGTCAATTGCGTATAGCAATGATAAAGGAAGAACATGGACCAAGTACAAAGGAAATCCTGTAGTTCCTAATCCCGGTATAAGAGACTTCAGGGATCCCAAGGTCATCTGGCACTCTCCTAGTAAAAAGTGGATAATGAGTTTTGCCGCTTGGGATCATATAAAGTTCTATTCGTCCTCTAATTTACTGGACTGGAATCATGAAAGTGATTTTGGCGAAGGCTTTGGCAATCATGAAGGCGTTTGGGAATGTCCAGATTTATTTCCAATGCAAGTATCTGGAACTAATGAAACAAAATGGGTTCTTATTGTAAGCATAGGATCTGGTGGACCCAATGGCGGATCTGCTACTCAATTTTTTGTTGGTGACTTTGACGGTAAGACGTTTAGCTTAGATCAAGGGTTTGCAAGTGATGTCACTCCAAAATTTGGAAAACATAGTGGTGGTCAAGTTCTTTTTGATTTTGAAAAGGGATATGGGAGTGACTGGACTATTGTAGGAGATGCCTTTGCTGATGCGCCTGTGCAAGGCTCCTACCCTAGCCAACAACGTGTAACAAATTTTAATGGGCTTGCTCTGGTCAATAGCTTTTACAATGGAGATGCTACGACTGGCGAAATGCTAAGTAAGGCCTTTACGATTGATAAGAATTTTATCAATCTCAAGGTAGGTGGTGGCAAGCATCCAAAGTCTGCTTATGTAGCCTTAGTAATTGATGGCAAAGAGCTAGATTCTCATACGGGCAAAAATTCAGAAAAGGTAATTTGGAAATCCTGGGATGTGCGTAAGTACAGAGGGAAATCTGCGAAGATTAAAATTGTGGATACGGCCACAGGTGACTGGGGGCATATCCTTGTAGATGAAATAATGCTTTCAGATCAAGCTGCGATTGATGGACCAGACCCTACGCGCTGGGTAGACTGGGGCAGAGATAATTATGCTGGTGTAACTTGGTCCAACGTTCCAGACGAACGCACTATATTTCTTGGGTGGATGAGTAACTGGAATTATGCGCAGGTGGTTCCGTCAGAGAAATGGAGAAGTGCAATGACCCTTCCTCGAGAATTGTATTTAGAAAAAATAAATGCGTCATACAACCTTCTATCCAGACCTATTCAAGAGATTAAAAATATTCTGGGGAAATCTAAATCCTTAGAAAAAAAGAAATACAAGGGTAACACCACCCTATCCGAGGGTCTTTCTTTGGCAAGAGTCCAAGTCCAGCTTGCGCATACAGCATGTCCAGATTTCAAATTAAAATTCTCTAACGCACAGGGTGATTACAGCATAGTAGGTTTTGATTCTACAGGCAAGAATTATTACATTGATAGAACCAAGTCTGGCAAGACAGAATTTAGTGAAGACTTTGCTGGAATTCACAAGACACGGAAAAAACAATCATCGAATAAAATTGATTTAGATATTTTCTTGGATCATGCTTCTATTGAGGTGTTTGTAAATGGTGGAGAGATCGTGATAACTGATATTGTATTTCCAGAAATTCCTTATGATATCATAGAGTTAGTTGTAGATGAAGGTGAGATTGATGTTTTAGCAGGGAGTGTTACGGCAGTGAAGGGGGTGATGATGAATGAGGAATGAGGAATGAGGAATGAGGAATTAGGAATTAGGAATTAGAAATTAGAAATTAGAAATTAGAAATTAGGAAATACAAATTAGGAAAAATTATAAACGTTGCGATAGACCGCATAAGCAACATGGAGGGTTTAGTGTTTCAGAGCCTGCAAGGATCTGGAATACCGAGCGAAATAAGCGAGCCCGCAATACTGCGACCTGAACGAGCCGCAGGTGAGGAGGGATATGCCCTCTTTTTTATTAAATGGGAAATAATTCTAATCGCTCGTCGTAAACATAGACGAAATATAAGCCCTATTCATCGCCGCAATATTCTCAGTAGAAATTTCCTTTGGACATTCGACCTCGCATGCTTTTACGTTTGAACAGAAGCCAAAACCTTCCTCATCCATCTGCGCCACCATGCTCTGCACGCGCTTCTTATGCTCTATCTGACCCTGTGGAAGTTTAGCAAGATGACTCACCTTCGCAGATGTAAACAACATTGCTGATCCATTAGGACACGCCGCTGCACACGCGCCACATCCTATGCACGTCGCTGCATCAAACGCTTCTGCCGCAATGCCACCCTCAATAGGAATCGCATTGGCATCCTGAGCCTGACCAGTGTTCACAGAAACATAACCTCCTGCCTGAATTATCCTATCAAAGGCACTTCTTTCTACTACCAAATCCTTTATCACTGGAAAGGCACCTACTCTAAACGGCTCTATCGTAATCACATCATTTTCTTTGTACTGACGCATATGTAACTGACAGGTCGTTGTTCCCGTCTGAGGACCATGCGGTCTTCCATCAATCACCATACTACACGCTCCACATATCCCCTCTCTACAATCATGCTCAAATGCAACTGGATCTTTTTTCTCTGAAATAAGTTGCTCATTCAGCACGTCCAACATTTCTAAAAAA
>CALCMJ010000056.1 GCA_937967615.1 uncultured Saprospiraceae bacterium | reverse complement strand
ACTTCAGATAATTGTTCAGCAGTAACAGTTACGCATTTAGGAGATGTAAGTGATGGTTTGACTTGCCCAGAAACAATTACAAGAACATATCAAGCAGTAGATGCCTGTGGTAATGTAAATACCTGCGATCAGTTAATAGTTATAGAAGATATTACAGCACCAGACATCACATGTGCTGCGACAATAAATATAGAATGCATAACAGAATTACCTGCTGCAGATATCACTACAGTGATGAGCTCAGATAATTGTTCAGCAGTAACGGTAACGCACATGGGAGATGTAAGTGATGGCTTAACATGTCCGGAAACAATAACAAGGACATACCAAGCAGTAGATGCCTGTGGTAATGTGAATACCTGCGTTCAGTTAATAGTAATAAATGATATTACTCCGCCAAGTATCATGTGTGCAGCAGCAATAACTATAGAATGTGACGAAGCCATTCCTTTGCCAGATATCACAACTTTGATTGCATCTGATAACTGTATAACTGTAACAGTGACTCATTTGAGTGATGTAAGTGATGGCATGGCCTGTCCAGAGACTATAACAAGAACCTATCAGGCAGAAGACGCTTGTGGTAATATAAACACATGCACACAAACCATAATCATTGAAGACACGACAGCACCTATTATTACATGTGCTGCAACAATAAATGTGGAGTGTGATACGGATATTCCTCCAGCTGATGTTACCACAGTAATGTCTTCAGATAATTGTTCCACTGTAACTGTAACTCATGTAGGAGATGTAAGTGATGGCTTGACTTGCCCTCAGACTATTACAAGAACGTATCAGTCTATAGATCTCTGTGGTAATGTAAATACCTGTGAGCAATTAATTATTATTGAGGATATAACAGACCCTGAGATAATCTGTCCAATGGATGTAACTATTATGGCAGACGCTTTGTGTTTGTTGCCAGATACTACAGTTTTAATTTTAGGAGAACCTATTATTAGTGACAATTGTAATTTAGTTTCATATAGTTACATAGACGACCTAACAGGCTTAAATGACTGTACAGCAATAGGATGTATTATTCGGAATTTTACAGCTGTAGATGCATGTGGAAATACATTAAGCTGCGCTCAAAAGATTACAGTTATGCCTGTCTTGTCTTCAGTGAGTGGAGTAGCGTGGGAAGATGACAATGCCAATGGTATTGAAGAATCTGGAGAACCAGTTTTGCCAGGTGTTACAGTTATATTATATGATGTCAATGGTGTTGAGATTGCAAGCACAATTACTGATATGAATGGTGCTTACCTGATCGAAAACCTACCACCAGGAGAATATTATATAGAGTTTGAAAGCCCAGTAGGATTTGATTTTACAGACTTTGATGTTGGAAATGACGATACTGTAGATAGTGATGTTAACTTTACAAATGGCCTTTCTACGACTGCAGTATTTACCTTAGTAGCTAATATAGAAACTATGCATGTAGATGCTGGTTTTGTGCCTTGTGTAATAATTGGCGACCTCGTGTGGTATGATGAAAATATGAATGATATTTATGACAATGGAGAGAATGGAATTAACCTTCTACTTATAAATCTATATAGGTTTATAAATGGCGAGTGGATTTTATGGGACCAAACATATACAGGACATAAACCAGGAACTCCTTCAGACGATGGATGGTATAAATTTTGTTCATCGCCAGGAACATACTATTTGGAAATAGGAACTCCTTTGTCAGGATTGGTCTTAGCAGTTCCGTATGTTGGAAATGATTCCGAAATAGATAATGATTTTGGATTTTTCAATGGAACAAATACGACAGAAGCCTTTGAAGTTACAAATGTGGGCAAATGTGACTTGGATGCTGGATTTTATCCTATGGCAAGCACCGGCGATAGGGTGTGGTTAGATGAAAATGGAAATGGCATTCAAGAATCTGACGAACCAAAGATTGCAAATGTGCTAATTGAAGCTTACGATATCTATGGGAATATGGTTCAATCTGATGTTTCAGCTTCTGATGGAACTTACTTGCTGGATTATCTGCAAAAGCAAGACTATTACTTTAAAGTTACACCTCCTGCCGGATATACATTTACAGATTCTGATGTTGGTGGCAATGATGATGTAGACAGCGATGTTACAGGTTCTAATGGACCAGGAACAACCGATTTTTTCAGCACCTTCCCTGGAGACGAGATCAATAATATTGACATTGGACTCACACCCGGAGTCTTGCCAGTGGACTACTTATATTTTACAGGAAAACATGTAAATAGGCAAAACATATTGAATTGGGCAACAGCCTCAGAAGTCAATAACGACCATTTTGTAATTGAACGTAAGATAGAAAACGGAGAGTTTAAAAGATTAGATATTGTTAAAGCGATAAGTAATCCTAGTTCTGTGAATGAATATCAATACAAAGATAATTACTTGGATGAATTGGGAGATTACTATTACAGATTGAAGCAAGTAGATGTAAATGGAAGGTTCGAATATTCAAAAACGATACACGTCAAAGTCCAAGATGAAAGAACTAAGCAGATTCATATTTTTCCAAACCCTATGAGTACTGAAAACGTATTCATAGAGTTGTATTCTGATTCTGAAATAAAGCAACTAGACGTGAAACTTATAAATCTTGATGGCCGCTTACTCTTGAATACATCTATTTCAAGAAACAATGAAGGATTATTTGAGATTGATCTACCTGATTTACCTAAGGGAGTTTATGCTTGTGTTGTGAATACTGGAAAAGTAGAGATAATTTCTAAATTGGTGAAGTTAGATTAACAATAAAATTTGTAAAACAAAGTAAAAGGATATTAATCGTAAAAAGACGAAACTGCTATGTAAGCAATTTGAACTGCATTGGTTTTTAGTTCATCGTAGTAAGTATAATAGACTTTGTCTTTCACTATTTCAATTTCTGGGAAACCAGCACTTCGAGTAATTGTGTTCTTTGCTAATGTAAGCGTTTTTTGCAGACCATTTTTTCTGTGAATATGAGCGATCTTGATTTCAGAAAAGTCTGTTTTGTTTTCCATATAGGAAACAAGTGCTTCCTCTTGGTTAATCATTGCAATATCAAGTCTTCCTGAAGTGTTGTTATCTGAGATTAAAAATCTACTTATTTCATTTTCTGATTCCGTATTATAAAAACTCATCATCACTTTTGTGGTGTCTTCATCTTGTGTATACCATGCAGAGGCTAAGACATTGTTTTTAATATCCAAGACGGGTCCATTCACAGGACAACCAGCTATAGTCCAATCGTCTTTGGAAAATTCCTGAGGCTCTGACCATTTCTCATCAAAAGTAACCATTGAAATATCCCTGACTTCAGTATCTGACCTATCTCTGTATTGTACATAAAGTTTGTCACCATCAGAAACCACAGCGGTTTGGCAGCAATCACATACACGTGGATCTAATTCCACAGAGGGACTAAGGGATCCATCGGATTTTAAAAATGAACTGCGGAGTGACATGGCAGGATGCTTTCCGTTACTATGAGATTCTTCATTGTGAAAGCCTTCCTCATGTTTTGAATTTCTCCCATCTAACCAAACTAGCTGAATGCCATCCTTATAAGGGGTGCTACTCACGAAACCATACTCTCCATGTGTCTCAGAATCATTTAGTTTGAAAGCTTGAGAAGAGCTGTCTGCAGAAACAGTATAGATTTTAAATTTTATATCATAATCATATGTGCCTTCGCCACTTTTTTCTAACCAATGTAAAAATATATTATCCCCATCTGGAAAAATTTGTACAGAAGGATAATCTGCCCAATTTACAAACCAATCCTCTCCAGCGGCAATTAACCTAGTTAACACAACTTCTTCCCCTTTAATTTTTGAGAGACTTAACAAGTTGACTTTATCTTGAGTTTCCACTTCACTAAGATAGAGCTCACCTGCACTGTTAGATATGAGAGCAGGAAGCTGACTATTTGCTACATACTTCCGTTCAAAAATATAGCTAGTTTTTTCAGGTTGACAACAACAAACACAGATTATCATAAGGACAAGAAGTATAAGATTCTTCATAGGATAAATTTATAATTTATCATGGACAAATTTACATTTTAACTATTTGGGAGAGCGTTATGATGCAGATGGTGTATAGTCCGTTAGAGGATTCTAGGCTTGCTGGTCTCCTAAAGTATGTAATAACAGTAGTTTACTTAGCTACTAAGCCAATTTTCAGAGTGTTTAGTTTTTAAAACACATTGGAGTTTCTACTGATATTAAAGTTGGCTTAGTCGTTCGCAATAAGGATAGGAGGGATGCCGCAATATGCGGCAGTCTGAAAGACCGGAGCGCACGCGGAGTCACGCATAGCCTGACCATCTTACTTGTAAGATGGGATTGCCCAAAAGATTCTTTCACTTCTAATACATGAAACAAACAATTGTCAGAAGTTAATAATGAAAGAGTGGGCAAGGAAAGGAGCAAATTTTCTTTACACTATACTCCCTACTAAGTACATAATAGTACCTTTGAGATTATGACTTTTCTTGTATTAAAGACATTACATATAATTGGCTTTGTTGCTTGGTTTGCTGGCTTGTTTTATCTCGTGCGTATGTTTGTTTATTATAGGGAAGCACAAGACAGACCCTTAGCTGAAAAAGAGATATTGTCTGCACAGTTTTTATTAATGCAGGAGAGAGTCTACAAAATAATTTGCAACCCAGCAATGCTGTTGACCTGGATATGTGGATTAGTGATGTTACACTTGCATGGATTTGAATGGCTTAAGCTGAATAGCTGGATGCATATAAAATTATTTTTACTTGTTTTGTTGTCAGGCTACACCGGGTCTTGTGGTAAAATGATTAAAGATTATAAAAAGGGTAAACTAGGATATTCGAGCTTCAAATTGCGAATGATGAATGAAGTACCTACTCTATTTCTGCTTGCAATTGTTCTATTAGCGGTTTTTAAGAACACAAGTAATACCATTTATGTTTTTGGAGCTGTACTCTTAATGGGCTTTTTCTTATTTTTGGGGATTAAAGCATATAGGAGAAGTAGGGAAACCAATGCGTGATTACTTAAAAGACAACGAAGACATATGAAATATTTAAAATGGCCACTTATAGTTTTACTGGGTTTAGGAGTAATTTATACTTTACTCTGTGCAGTGGGTCCAAAAAATGTGAATGTAACAAGAGAGTTAAAAATGCAAGCAGAGCCTGCGCATGTTTTTAATTTAGTCAATGACCTTAAAGAATGGGATAAATGGTCTTCATGGGTAAAAAATGACACAAGTATGAATGTGAGTTACCCAGGTAAAAGCATGGGGGTGGGTGCATTGAATAAATGGACGAGCGATGCACAAGGCGCTGGATCTCAAGAAATCATTGAAGCAGAAAAAAACAAGAGAATAAAAACAAGATTAGCATTTGAAGGTTGGGATGGATATTCTTATGGAGAGTTCAATATGATTCCTGATGGGAAAAAGACAAAAGTATCGTGGAGTATGTCCGGAGATAAAGACTTTCCTTTTCTCCAAAGAGGAATGATGATGCTCATGGGCTTTAAGGGGAGCATCAAGAAAAACTACGACGAGAGCCTTAGGAATTTAAAAGAAATTGTTGAGCCTAGAGCGCAAGGAATATATGATGGCTATAAGATGAATAGAGTAGAACTTCCGGAAAAAAGCTACGTAATGAACAGGGCAGAAGTAGACATGGGTTCTGTACAACAATTCTATAATAGAAATTTAGGTGGATTGGCAAATAAAGTAGGTGAGGCAAGACTTATGATGGATGGGAACCAAAGTGCACTATTCTTCAAGTGGGATGAACAAAAAGGAACAGCAGATATGGCAGCAGCCATTCCCGTAAAAGAAGGAGCAAAGGTAGATGGATATACAACACTGACTATTCCAGCGAAGAAGGCAGTGCAAGTAGATTACTATGGAGATTCTGCGCATTCTGCAAAAGCGCATTATGCAATAGATGCATATTTAAAGGATCAAGGGCTATTGAGTGACACCCCCATGGTGGAAGAGTATGTTACTGACCCTGGTACCGAGAAAGACCCGAGTAAGTGGCTCACAAAAATCACATACTATTTAGCTGAAGAAAATTAAATTTTGAAACCGGCGGAATGTCGGTTTTCTTTTATAAACAAGATCTAAGAAGAATATGATAACAGTAAGTTTTCCAGATGGGGCAAAGAGGGAATATCCCAAAGGCAGCACTGCAATGGATATTGCAATGTCTATAAGTGAAGGATTAGCAAGAAACGTACTTTCTGCAACAATTGACGGAGAGGTATGGGACGCAACCAGAGCAATTCATAAAGACGTTCTACTTAGACTAAACACCTTTAAAGATGATGAAGGGAAAGCAACATTTTGGCACTCATCTGCACATGTGTTTGCAGAAGCTATGGAAGCTTTATACCCAGGAACAAAGTTTGGAATAGGACCTGCAATTGAGAATGGGTTTTACTACGATATAGATACAGGAGATAAAGTACTCACTCCAGAAGATCTTCCTGCAATTGAAAAAAAGATGATTGAACTTGCACGAGAGAAGAATGTGTTTTCAAGGAAAGAAGTAAGCAAGGCTGATGCGCTTAAATATTTTGGAGAAAAGAATGATGAGTATAAAATTGAACTTATAAATGATCTTGAAGAAGGTACGATCACTTTTTATTCGCAAGGGAACTTTACAGACCTATGTAGAGGGCCACATATGCCTAGCACCTCAGGGATTAAGGCAGTAAAACTAACAAGCTTAGCAGGTGCATATTGGAGAGGAGATGAGAAGAACAAAATGATGACTAGGGTGTATGGAATCACTTTTCCAAAACAAAAAGAGCTTACAGAATATTTAGCCCTGGTAGAAGAAGCAAAGAAAAGAGACCATAGAAAATTAGGAAAGGAAATGGAGCTGTTTATGTTCTCAGAAAGAGTAGGATCTGGTCTCCCGCTTTGGTTACCCAAAGGCACGCAGATAAGAGAGCGCTTACAAAATTTCTTGAGAGCTGAGCAAGAAAAAAGAGGCTATCAGATGGTGGTAACACCACACATAGGGCACAAAAATTTATATGTTACTTCTGGACACTATGAGAAGTATGGAGAAGATAGTTTTCAACCAATTAAAACACCTAGAGAAGGCGAAGAATTCTTATTAAAGCCTATGAACTGTCCTCACCATTGCGAGATATATGGAGTGAGACCAAGATCCTATAAAGAGCTCCCTTTGCGGATTGGAGAATTTGGGACAGTGTATAGATATGAGCAAAGTGGAGAGCTCCATGGTTTATCTAGAGTAAGGGGATTTACGCAAGATGATGCCCATATTTTTTGTACACCAGATCAGGTTAAAAATGAATTTTTACAAGCCCTAGAGTTGACAACCTTCGTTCTAAATAAAATGGGCTTTGAAAATTTTACTGCACAAATTTCTTTGCGTGATCCAAAGAACAAGGAAAAATATATTGGCTCAGATGAAAACTGGGAAAAAGCAGAAAACGCAATTATAGAAGCCACAAGTGAGGTAGATATGGAGACAGTAACAGAATATGGTGAGGCAGCGTTTTATGGTCCTAAACTAGATTTCATGATTAAGGATGCACTTGGAAGAAAGTGGCAGCTAGGGACTATTCAAGTCGATTATAATTTGCCAGAAAGATTTAAGTTGGAGTACATAGGTTCTGACAATCAATCGCATAGACCAGTTATGATTCATAGAGCACCTTTTGGGTCCATGGAAAGATTTATGAGTATTCTAATTGAACATACAGCTGGAAGATTTCCTCTGTGGTTAACACCAGATCAATATGTAATTTTACCTGTGTCCGACAAGTTTCTTGACTATGCGAACGAAGTGAAACAAGAATTGGCCCAACATGACATCAGAGGATTCATCGATGATCGTACTGAGTCCATTGGTAAAAAAATTAGGGATAATGAATTAAAAAAGATTCCATTTCTCTTGATCATAGGGGACAAAGAAGTGGAAGCTAAAAACATTTCAGTTAGAAGACAGGGTGAAGGCGATCAGGGTCAGGGTGACCAAGGAGCTATGGCCATATCAGAATTTGCAGATCACATAAAAACATTGTTATAATAACTTGGTAGAATTACTTAAAGAGAATCCCCTCTTACTTCTTTTTATTGTTGCCTCCTTGGGTTACCTTTTAGGCACCATTAAATTTAAAGGCAGCAATCTAGGTGTTGCTGCTGTACTTTTTGTGGGCCTCGCTTTTGGTGCAATAGATAAAGATCTTCATATTCCAGATGTCATCTTTTCCTTAGGACTTGTACTATTTGTCTATTCCATAGGACTGAGTTCAGGGGCCGCATTTTTTAAGTCGTATAAAAAGAATGGGCTAAGAGATTTTTTCTTCCTCCTTACGATGTTGATTTTGAGTGGATTGATTGCAGTAGGTCTTGCCTTTCTTTTTGGGTTTGATGCTGCGAGTATTACAGGAATATATGCAGGAAGTACAACGAACACTCCAGCTCTTGCAGGCGTCATTGATTATGTTCAGGAAATGAATACAAATGGTCTGAATGACGAGTTATCAAAAAAACTGGTTGTTGGATATTCTTATTCTTACCCAATGGGAGTAATGGGGGGGATAATTGCTATCGTGATGATGGAAAAGTTCTTAAAGATTAATTACAAAGAAGAAGCATATAATTTAAGAAGTGAATATCCTGTAGGTACCGACCTAAGTAGTTATACAATTGAAATAACAAACGAGAATGTGAAAGGAAAACAACTCAGAGACTTATTCAAAGAACAAAATTGGAACATAGTTTTTGGAAGAATTGATAAGAAAGGAGATATAAGTTTATCAAACTATGATGTGATATTGGAAAAAGGGGATTTAATTGTTGCGGTAGGAGAAAGGGAAGAATTAAATAGAGCAACAGAGTTTTTAGGGAGGAAAGCTAACAAGAGCCTAAGCTATTACAGACATAAATATGATTCAAGAAGAATATTTGTTTCAAATCCGGATGTAGTTGGGAAAACTATTGCTTCGTTAGGTCTGGATAAGAAATTCAATGCACTAATTACAAGGATCCGTAGAGGTGATATAGATATGTTGGCAAGAGAAGACACCGTATTGGAATTGGGTGATAGAATACGCTTTGTTGCCAGAAGAGAAGATTTGAAATCTTTATCAGATTATTTTGGTGACTCATATACGCAGAGCAGTAAGGTCAATCTTTTTTCATTTGGATTAGGTATAGGTTTAGGACTCCTCTTAGGTTCATTTGAAATACCTATTGCTGAAAATTTTAGTTTCAAATTGGGAAATGCAGGAGGACCGCTAATCGTAGGTTTAGTATTAGGTGCATTAAGAAGGACTGGTCCTATTGTATGGCTTTTACCCTACAGCTCAAACGTCACCCTTCAACAAATTGGTTTAATCTTATTATTGAGTTGTGTGGGTATAACATCAGGTAACGCATTCATTGAAAGTTTTACTAGTCAAGGCATGTTATTTTTTATTGCTAGCTGTATAATAAGCATACTCTCAGCCGTACTTACCTTATGGATAGGATATAAAGTAATAAAGATTCCTTTCTCTCTTCTAATGGGAATCGTATCCAATCAACCAGCTATTCTAGACTTTGCTACATCAAGATCAGGCAGTCAAATACCCGTTTATGGGTATACAATGATGTTCCCTATTGCTCTGATTTCTAAAATTGTGATCGCTCAACTCCTGTTTTTACTGCTTTTCTCTTTATAACATTGGCGCTGCGACATTTTTGAAGGATTCTTGTAAACTCGCTCATAATTCATCAGCATAAAAGTGTATATTTCAAGACCAATATTTGAACACAAATAAAAAAA
>CALCMJ010000055.1 GCA_937967615.1 uncultured Saprospiraceae bacterium | reverse complement strand
TACCATCTCTTCCCTAAATAATCAGTCTTATAAAGATGTTGAGCATATAATCTCTGATGGCGGTTCCTCTGATAGGACTTTAGAAATAGTGGGGAAGCAACGTTATTGTGAAACAAAACTTAGAGTAGGTAAAGACATTGGGGTTTATGACGCAATTAATAAAGGAATTGAAGTAAGTACTGGCGATATTGTAGGTCTTTTGCATTCAGACGATGAATATTCATATAACCGAGTCTTGTCAGATGTAGTAAAAATATTTTCCAACTCCGAAGTTGATTTTATATACGGCGATCTTAACTATGTTACAAGAGAGGATACAGCGAAGATTGTAAGATACTGGAAGTCGGGTACTTTCGACCATGCTAGATTACTAAGAGGTTGGGTACCTCCTCATCCAACATTATTCGTGAGAAGATCTGTGATAGAGAACTTTGGAATGTATGATCCAGGTTTTAAAATTTCAGGGGATTATGAGTATATGTTGAGACTATTTAAATCCAAAGGATTAAACTTTTGTTATCTGCCTAGGGTCCTTGTAAATATGCGTGTAGGTGGTGTCAGTAATAGAAATTTGAAAAATAGAATAAAAGCAAATCTTGAAGATCGTTTGGCATGGAAGAATAATTCATTTAATCCTAAATGGTACACCTTATTCCTGAAGCCAATTAGAAAATTACCTCAATTTTTTATGTCACCACCTGTCGAACAGATTAAGAGGCAAGAAAAGATTCCCTTATCGCCGGTGTATTCACAAGTCTTTTAAAATGTTATTTGAGTTGTATAAACTCCTTAAAATAGTCCCCACTTTTATAACAAGACTAAGATTGCTTTGGCATCGCCATGGAATAGGCTTTTCTTAGCACTATTAAACCCATTCCAAGAAATGCACCCAGCAGTCCCCCAAATAGCACTGCACGTTTTTTGCTATGACGCAAAGCCTTCAATGATCTAGAAGGGTAATCAATAACTTGAAAAATTGGTTTTACCTGCCTTAAAGCATATTCAGATATTTGTAATTGCTTTCTTGCTTCAGAATAAAGAACTCTCAATATTTCTATTTCAGTTTCTATCTTTTTCTTAGTTAAGCGCCCCTTTGCAAATACTAGATTTCTATTACTGTCTACAAAATTTGCTAATTTATATTGAGCAGAAGCAAGCTCTGTTTTTAAAGAATCAGTTTTGCTCTTGTTGAGATGATAAATTTCATTTTGTTTTTTTGTTCTATTTAGGGTATAATATTTACTCAATGCTTGAAATAAGGAATTTGTAAGATCAATGCTAAGCTTTTGGTTTAGTGATCTGGTAAGAAGTGTGAATATTCTCGCATCTTCATCGTATTCTATCCGAGTCACAGGCTCTTTTTTTAAAGTCAAGAACTCTGTGATATTTTCTAAGATAGCAGACTCTATTAAGTCAAGATCATCCATCCTTGTTTTTGAAAATCTAAATTTATCATCTAAAGCATTAAGCTTAAGAACTTCTTCTCCAGTCCAGTGATCCATTATAGATAGTGGAGAAAAGAATCTATCTGAATTGTAATGTTCTAGAACCCTGTTTGCCAAAGATGTTTCATTGAGTGAATCTTTCTTCAGTAACTGAACAGCTAACATTGAGTTTGACTGAAATAAGCGCATAATGCGATCACTACTTGTGCCGTTTTCTGATAGATCTCCTAAACCATACATACTGCTTAGTCCTGCTATATCCATTGAAACACTTGCATTCTCTTCATCTAGGACAAATGTGAGTGAACATTGATAAAATTTGCCTTTTTGAATCGCTTTGTACAGATTAAATCCAGCGAATAACGCGGCTGGAATTATTATCCAAATAAAGTTCTTTAATAGCTCCTTTGCATATACTAGAGTAGTATTTATGAAATTTGCAAAATCAGAATCATGATTGAGCTCATCTAGTGAATTGTTCTTCATTCAGTTTGTTCTATCCAATAGAAATGATACTATTAAGATACAGCTTTATATAAGCTTTCCAATGGAATTAAGCCTATTACTTGCTTTCTTTATACCATATTGAAAGATTTTAATGTACTTGGTCTTTCTAAAATGACTGCGTTTGAGACTGGTTTGAATCAAAGCAGTAGAATCAAGAATAACGATTTTAAAAAAAATTAAATAATTGCCCTCTTTTTGTCCATTTGATATGCCAAAATTCAAAATAGAATATATCTTTGCAGCTCTTTACACGGATTGACCGGTTAGCTCAGTTGGTAGAGCAACGCCCTTTTAAGGCGTGGGTCCTGGGTTCGAGCCCCAGACCGGTCACTCAACCCCTTGACATTGTATGTTTTAGGGGTTTTTCTTTTTATCCCCTTTCGATTCAGTCTTGATTTTTAAAATCTGCCTCAAACAGCCATATCTTAGCTGAATCGCATCATAATTAAAAACACCATTAACAATTGATTAATAATATTGCTTTTAGCAATCGTCTATATTTAGGTAATCAAAAAAATAAACAGAATATGAAACAAGTAATTCTTCTCTTAGTCATCGTATCAACCGCGATCAGTATAAAGGCTCAGTCGGCTTTAGAAAAATCAGATGCTTCTATAGCTGAAATACAGTTTATGGAGAATACCTTCAATTTTGGAGAGATATTACAAGGCGAAATCGTGCAAAATGTTTTTGAGTTTGAAAACACGGGAACAGAGCCTTTAATCATCACGAATGTGAAAGGATCATGTGGTTGTACAGTGCCATCTTGGCCAAAAGAACCCATTTTGCCAGGTGAGAAAGCCAGCCTACTCGTAGAATTTAATTCTGCTAGCAAAAAAGGTATGCAATCTAAACGCGTAACAATAACTGCAAATACAGAACCTGTCAATACTTACTTAACCTTAAAAGGTAAGATATTGCTAAAAGAAGAAGCAGAATTGCTCGTGGAAAAGAGAGAAAAAGATGAGAAAATAGACCCAAATAGTATCCAGCTATTTCCAAATCCAAGTTCATCTGTCCTTAATATTGATTTGTCAGAATACAAAGGCAAAGCTGCCGCAGTTTATGTTTTTGATATGAATGGCCAATTAAAGACATTTAGAACTATCCCAACAATAGAGGATTGGCTAGAAATTGATGTGACAGAATTTCCTTCAGCAACTTATACATTGACTATAAAAATTGATGGAATGCAAAGATTGGCAAAGCAGTTTTCTGTTGTAGCTATCTAAACTTTCAAGGTAATTTATTAAGATATATTAACCCTGAACGGAGTCAGAATTTCAAATGATTGCGCTTCAGGGTTTTTCTTTTGTTATCTAAAGTCTCTAGATGTCCTAGTTTATCCCTTCAATGTTTAGATGTATTAAAAGAGGTATATTGAATTCCATATTTTATAAGAGAACATCATGATACTACGTTGGGGTATAATTGGACTAGGAAAAATTGCACAAAAATTTGCTGAAGATTTATGGCTTGCAAAAGATGTAGAGCTAGTAGCTGTCGCATCTAGACAGCTTGAAAAAGCAAAAAGTTTTCAAAAGAAAAATAATGCGAAATATGCCTTTGGGTCTTATGAAGAATTATTGACTTGTCCAGAAGTCGATATAGTGTATATTGCCACCCCACATGATTCTCACATGGAGTGGGGGATACTAGCAATGGAAAATTCCCTACACGTCCTTTGCGAAAAACCACTTGCAGTAAATACCTCACAAGTTGCATCAATGCTTGAAGCAGCTAAAAGGAATAATGTGTTTTTGATGGAGGGGCTTTGGACAAGATTTAACCCTACTTTTGTTTCAGTCCTCCAGAAGCTTAAGAACGGAGCCATTGGTAAAGTAAATTATTTAAATGCCGATTTTTGTTTCAAAGCCAATCTAGAGGAAAATAATCGATTAACTAATATAGATAGGGCAGGAGGTGCCCTATTAGATATTGGTATTTATCCCGTCTTTTTAGCCTACAGTTTATTTGGACTGCCAATTGAGATTAAGGCTAGCGCAAGATTCCATTCAACTGGTATTGATAAGCAAACTACAATCTCACTAAAATTTGAGGAGGGAATGGCTGCATTAAGCTGCTCCCTGGAAACAAAGTCTGATATGACAGCCAAAATATATGGAGAGAATGGAAGTGTATTTATGCACCACCGCTGGCACGAAACAGATGCATTTGATTTGTTGAGTAACGAGAAACATGAGAAATATAAGTTTGATATTCAAGGAAATGGCTTTGTCCCGGAGATTGATGAATGTAATGCAAACATTAAAAGCACAAAACTACAGAGTGATCTATGGTCACATCAAGATAGTCTAAATCTAATCTCCATCCTTGATAAAATTAGAACAGAAATAAGCATAATTTACCCCTTCGAAAAGTAGATACTCTAAAAAGAACAGAGCCCGATGGTCTTAAGTGGGGGCGGTGACTGAATGTTCTAAGGTAAAATTGATGCACTTCTTTGCATTAAAATAGCTATGAAGCTTTATTCAGATAGAATTGATTTGCAGCTATAGAATTAAGATCTATTTTTAATTATAGCTTTCATTCTATTTCAGATTAAAGATAATGAGCAGAGCCTGACGGTCTTAAGTGGGAGCGGGAGCCGGCACTCGTGTTGTGCATTTGACCGTCTTGATTTTTGGTTCTTTGCATCAAGGCAAAGAACAATTGAATACATCTAATTAAAAAACAAACAAACTAATAATCAATATTAAACTCGCCGAAATCATAGAAATAAACAGATAACTAAACCCTATCATAAAGAACTTCGCAAGCGTTTTGAAAAATCCTTGTTTATAATATCGCTTAATTGAAATAAAAAAGAAAAGAGTCCCAATGACAAATCCAATTCTCATCAATAATTGAGCATCAACAAGCCCAGAAATTGCCAACCCCAGCAATAGTCCACCTATAATAAATATAAAACTATGGATATGGAGTTGAAGGATAAGATGCTCCACAAAATATCTTTTGCTTCTTGTGTACAGGATTTTCATAACAAAGGAAAGAAAAACTACGCCTAAGACTACTGCCCATAACAAATTTCCAATCAAAAAATTTAATACAGCCTTTGGATTACGATTAATCCGCAACACTTGTTTTGTAGATATACGCTCGTAGAATCCCGCAATTTTATAGTAATCAAGGAATTCATCTTCCTCCATTGTGGCTATATCCCCAATGTAAAACTTTTTATCAGTGAAACTTTCCATTTGAAGAAGTGTTCCCACTTCAGCTATTTCGATTGAATCTTTAAATGACTCATTAATTTTTGGGAATAACCTTTTTCTAATTGTGTCAGCGACTATAGTGTCTAGTCGTATCCCTGTAAGAAGAGAATCATAAACAGCAATTTGATTTTTCTGATGTGCATACTCCTTTAACTCATCCATAATACCTATGTCGAGGTCTATGTTTTTGGTAAAATAACTGAGAAGAGCAAAAAAGAAAATTAGACTAAACAAGAAAAGCCGAGCAGGATTTATATAACTCTTCCTTTTACCTTCAATATATTTACTGGTAAGTTTTCCTGGAACTACAATGCTAGCAAATGTTTGAAAAAATCTAGAATCCAAGTTGAAGAAACTCATAAAGAATTCCTTTGCTAATGAACTTACCTTGATTTTACTACTCTTCAATTTTTGAGAACAGTTGCCACAATATTTAAAACCAGGTATTGCGCCTGCATCACAATTAAGGCATGAGCTTATGTTGTTTTCATTCAATTCTAATATTTCTTTCTTTTCTACGATCTTGTTTGTTGTTTTTTATTTTAGTTGATATTTACTCAATGTAGTAAATAGATTATAAAACTAAAATTACCTTTGTTGTAAATCACTTTAATATATGCAAACGTACAATAGCATTCTTGTAGAAGACCTTGAAGGTCTCATTCTAGTTACAATTAATAGACCTAAAGCTTTGAATGCTTTGAACACCTCAGTATTTGATGATCTAGAGAATTTGATGAATACCTTAAATCCTGCCCAAGTGAAAGGAATTGTTATAACTGGGTCAGGCGAAAAAGCTTTTGCTGCAGGGGCTGATATATCTGAATTCTCATCATTAGGTATTGATGGTGCACAGAATATGTCAAAACGTGGACATGACATATTTTTCCAGATTGAGAGATTTCCCAAACCTGTAATTGCTGCCGTAAATGGCTTTGCTCTAGGTGGAGGTTGCGAATTGGCAATGGCATGCCATATGCGCGTTGTAGGTCCCAATGCAAAATTTGGACAACCGGAAGTGAATTTGGGAATAGTTCCAGGTTATGGAGGATCCCAAAGACTAATCCAGCTCATTGGTAAAGGAAAAGCAATGGAACTTTTGCTAACTGGAAATATGGTTTCAGCTGATGAAGCATTAAATCTTGGATTGGCAAACGTCATAACAGAAGAGGGTGGAGAAGTGGAGAAAGCCAAAGAACTCATTCTGCGAATATCTAAGAAAGCACCCCTAGCTATTGGTGAAACAATCCGACTTGTGAATGCCTACTTTGATAAGAGCCAAGAAGGGTTTTCTGAAGAAGTAAAAACGTTTGGTGCATTAAGTAATACTGCTGACTTCAAAGAAGGGGCATCTGCCTTTTTAGAAAAAAGAAAAGCAAATTTTACTGGCAAATAAGAAGTTCTAAATTTTAGTTTGCTGGCTCCAATAACTTAAAGAACTGATCTAACTTTGGTAGAATAAGTATCTCTGTTCGCCTATTGATACTGCGTCCGTAACTGTCATCATTGCTTGCTTTAGGGTAATATTCACCTCTTCCCCCAGCTGTCATCCTTTCTGGTGAGACGCTATATTTAGTTTGCAGAACTCGTACAATAGAGATTGCACGATCTGCACTAAGATTCCAATTATCCCTGCCATTAGACTTTAGTGGAACGTTATCTGTGTGCCCTTCCACTAAAATATCTAGTTCATTATGATCATTTAAGACCTTAGCAATTTTCCCTAAGACAATTTCAGCTTGAGGAGTAATTGTAGAACTCCCAGATGTATATAGAAGTTTGTCGGATAGGGTAATATAAACAACACCTTTTTTTACTTCAATGTTTACATCTTGATCATTTACGTCAGATAAGGATCTCTTTAGATTCATAACCAAAGAAAGATTGGTAGAATCTTTCTTTTGAATAGACTGTGTAAGATCTTGGATATAATCACTTTGCTTGTTAATAGCCTGTAAGGATTGTTTGATATTTTCTGCACCTGATTGGCTAATCACAGAAAGATCCTCTAATCGAGTTAAAAGGTTAGAATTGTTTCCTTTTATATAGTCCATTTCTTTTTGCAAGCTTTTAAGCTGTACAACTTTGTTTTCTTTGTCATTCTCCAGTGTGGCAATGATTCCATTTAGCCTTGCTATTTCTACATTATTTGTGGAAATAACATCATCACATTCCTTTATCTTCTTATCATGTTCTGCCTGAGCATCTAGATAAGCTTGGTTTAGAAATTCATGTTCGGATTGAAGTTTTTCCAGTGTCTTGTTCGAACAAGATACAAGTATGAGAGCGCAGAATAATACAGTAAATTTCTTCATAATGATTTAATTGGTCAACGAAGCTAAAACGATTAATATTGGATCGAAAGTATATCCCTATGAAGATTAAAAAAAATCTATACATGCCTACAGAGATTATTAATAGATTTTGTAGATTTTTTTTTAAAGACTTGGGACCTTATAACTGGATAGTTATTTTGTTTCTGGAAACCACTCTTTACTACTGATATAGACAGTTCCTTTAAATAGCCCGATAATTAGATCGTTTTGGTTTTTCACTTCTATACTATAAACGGCAATTTTGTGATTTTTACTTAATTCTGTCGCTTCCGCTGTAAGAGTATCGCCTGAGTAAACCTTCGCAGTATGAGAAATACTTGTTTCTATGGAAACTGCCTGCCTGCCATGGCTATTACTAGCAAACGCAAAGCAACTATCAGCTAATGAATAACTGATTCCGCCATGTGCAATATCCATCCCGTTTGTCATTTCTGGACGAACTGTCAATTGCAATTTGGATTTTCCTTCTCCTGTTTCTAATATTTCAATCCCTAACCATTGGCTAAAGTCATCATTGGCAAACATCTTTTCTCTTGTAATCCTATCTGCTAATGACATACTTATAAATTGATGTTTTCAACAATTTCTAGGCCATAACCCATTAAACCTATTCTTCGCTTTGGATTCCTGGTAAGTAGTCTAATTTTTCTTACTCCTATGTTGTGTAAGATTTGTGCACCTATCCCATAATTCCTTTGAACGCTCCCATCATTGACAACTGAAAAAGGATCAATAGGTTGTTTCGCATTAAGTTGAGATTGAATAAGTTTTAATGTGTCTAAAACAGCATCCTCGCCATTATCTTCATTAATCAGTAAGACAAATACACCAGTCCCTTCCTTCGAGATAATTTTTAAGGATTCTGATATACCATTTCCAAAATCATTTGCAAAAAGAGAAACGATTTCTGTCGCCTTAGTGCAACTATGAACCCGTGTTAATACTGCTTCATCTTCTGTCCAATTTCCCTTGGCTAAGGCTATATGCACATTCGATGATGTTTTATCTCGGAAGGCAATTAAATTAAATGGACCAAAAGGGGTATTTATTTCAAATTCAGTTTCTTTTAAAATGAGACTTTCTTTCTCCATTCGCCAAGCAATCAAATCTTTGATGCTTATAATATGGAGATCCAGTGCCTTCGCAATATTAATGAGTTGAGGCAGGCGAGCCATCGTGCCATCTGCATTCAGAATCTCTACAAGTACTCCTAGTGGCTTAAAACCTGCTAGACGAGCAAGGTCTACAGTGGCTTCTGTGTGTCCCGTACGTTTTAGTACTCCACCTTCTTTTGCAATCAATGGAAAAATATGTCCAGGTCGGGCAAAATCTTCAGGTTTAGTATCATCATTTACTAATGCACGAATTCCCGTTGAACGATCATAAGCTGAAATACCTGTCGTACACCCTTCTTTTTTATAGTCTATAGAAACAGTAAATGCGGTCTGATGAAGATCCGTATTTTCATTTACCATTTTACTCAGCTGGAGTTCTTCTGCTCTTTTCTCTGTGATAGGGCAGCAGATTAAACCTCTTCCATGTGTGGCCATGAAATTGATTATTTCAGGTGTAATCTTTTCAGCCGCACAGACAAAATCACCTTCATTTTCACGGTCCTCATCATCCACTACAATCACGACTTTCCCCTGCTTAATGTCTTCAATTGCATCCTCAATATTGCTCAATTGTATCGTAGCCGATTCTTTACTTAGATCAATCATATTTTGTAGATTATTACAATATTACAATTAAAAATAACGCCTTTTTGTTTTCAGAACAACAAACTATTCAATCTAAATCATCTAAATAGCGAATAATGCATATTAAATAATTGAAATATATAAATGGATTAAAGGCAAAGCTGTATATTTAGTTTCACCTGAGAATCAATAATATTGAGATACCTAATGATGAAGTTTTTCAAAAGGCAGCTAGGATTGATGTTTTGTGTTGTTATGCTGAGCGCACCAGTGGCGGTTTCCGCTCAGATATTTGCTGAATTATGCACAGAAATAGACAGCCAAAATCTTCAGGTCTGCGATTTAGCGCTTATAGATGGATATTTTGGCACTTTGAGCAGTTCTTCATCAGGTATTGGTCCTAGTCCTTTATGCCCAAGTGGAGGCATAGCTTCCAACATAATGTGGTTTGCATTTGTTGCCCCTTTAGGAGATATTCAATTTTCAATTACTCCAAGTGATTGTATGCCTGGAACGACAGGCTTCAGCGGGATCCAAGCAGGAATATACACGGATTGCACTTTCGATGAGTCAATTTGGTGTTCTCAAAACTGTATTGAAACTCAGTTTTCAACTCCATACGGCTTGTTTACCCCAGGGCAAGTGTATTACTTTTTCATGAGCGGTTGTCTTGGCAGCGTTTGTCAATTCCAAATAGATATTAATGAGACTTTCACAAATTACACGATGCCACTTCCAGATCAAATTACATTTACTGAAGATACCTGCGATCCTTTTCCATTGTGTAAAGGGGCTTCCATGCAATTGCAAGTGGCTAACTTTGATACACTTCAGGTAGATTATGAATGGTTTATTAGTATTCCTGATACTTCTAATCTTGTTATTAATACAGAAGTAGGAATGCTTGATTATGTTTTTAATCTAGAAGGAAACTACACAGTTTGCTTTTCTGCTACCAATGGATGCCAGTTTGTAAGCACTTGCGAAGTTTTTAATGTTGTTCAAATTGAAGAAGAAGAGTTTATTCCGGTTTCAATGTGTAGAGGAGATTTTTGGTTAGGTCCTGATGATAGCGAAGACATAAATGGCGACGGACTTGGTTGGGATGGACCCTTCATTATAATTAACGACAATGATGGGGTAGAAGATGATTTTTTCATTGCCGAGAATTTGGCAGAAACTCCCTGTGGCTGCCTTTATCTCCAATCTGTTGAAATCACAGTATTAGATGATTCTCCTACAGAAATAATTAACTTAGAAGTATGTGATAATGCTTTCCCTTATGTTTTTGATAATATGACATTTAACGGTCCTGTAGAGGATTTTTTAATCGATTTTGCACAAGGAGCAACAAATGGATGTGACAGTACTATTCTGCTTACTATTGCAGAGCTTCCTTGCCAAACAACCTGCGATCAAATACCACCTGGGTCCATGAATTGCGATTCTTTATTAGTTACACCGCAAGTTCTACTTTCAGATTTTCCCGCTATTGTATCTGAAGGTTCTGAATTGTGTATTCCCATTCGCGTAGCAGATTTTAATTATATCGCAGCAATGCAATTCACAGTTTCTTTTGATCCTTGTGTTATGAGTTTTTTAGGAGCTAACCAAGTGGGAACAGCATTTGAAGGCTCTAATGAAATATTAAATACTGCCTTGTCAGGACAGGGTAACATTGCTTACCTATGGTTTGATTCCTCAGGTGCAGGAGTTTGTTTAGAAGATAATGCCACTCTGCTAGAATTGTGTTTTGAGTTTATAGGTCAACCTATGGAACAGGCAGAAATATTTATTTCAGATTATCTAGTACAATCTGAAGCGGGCTATGTTGCAAATATTAATTCTTCAATTTGTGAATCAACAATTGAGTCTTCTCCAGCGACTGTAGAGATAGCGTGCGACACACTCTCGCTCTTACAATTTATCTGCTACAAAGAAAATAGTAAAAGTGATGTTTCTTTAGCCGCATGTGGTGGAATCCCTCCATATGATATCTATTTAGGAGGTGAGACAAGAACGACGAACGCGAATGGAGTGTATACAGTATTTACTGACTACCTGCCTACCTTATATTCTGTAATTATTACGGATGCAGTGGGAGCAACAGCTACATATCCAGTCACAGTAACATTGGACACTCCGTTGGAATATATCATTGTACAAGATCAACCAAGCTGTGTGAATGTATTTGATGGTAGTCTTACAGTAATGCAAAATGATAGTACAGACTTTGATATTGAATTAAATAAATTGGAATGGCAAAATAATCAGTTTAACACACAAGCAATCACTGGAATTGGGGCAGGGACTTATATGCTCACAATCACAGATCAGTATGGTTGTGAATATGTTGAAAGTATCGCATTGGAAGCTATTAATTCTAGCAATTCCATTGAAGAAGACAGCCTTTGTTCTGGATCTGGATTTTCAATTGTCATTGGAAACGATCTGTATAATGAATCTAATCCTTCTGGGACTACAACGCTCACAAGCTCGTCTGGATGTGATAGTGTGGTGACTGTAAGTCTCAGTTTTCTAGAAACTTCAGTCCTTATTAATGATATGCTCTGTTTTGATGATCAGATTATTATAAATGGAACTGTCTATGATAGAAATAACCCAAGTGGCATGGAAGTAATTGCTGGAGCAGCTACTAATAATTGTGACTCAATAATTAATGTAGATCTCAGTTTCATTGATTTTAATATGAATACTTTTTCTACCCTCGCTTGTCCAGGAGAAATTGTTACAATCATGGGAGTGACCTTAGGACCAAACAATTTGTCAGATACAATCTTCATTGAGAATATGACAGGTGTAGGATGTGACACTATGAATATCTTTGAACTCCAATATCATCCGGATGCTATTTTTAATATTAACGGAGAGTTTTGTGAAGATGATTTTATTATTGTCAATGGAGAAATATATGATATCAACAACCCTACAGGAGTTCAAACCCTCATAAATAGTTCTACAATGGGCTGTGATTCCACTATTTTTATTGATTTAGATTTTTCTGAACACACAAGAGTGCTAATTGATACAACATTGTGTTTTGGTGAAGTGCTTACACTAGGGGGAGGGATCTTTGTATCTCCTGTAGAAAACCAAATAGTAACTCTAGAAGGTGCAGATGTGAATGCATGTGACTCTATTGTTGATCTAAGTTTAAATTTTTATACTGAAATAAGTATTAATGTCCTTGCTTTAGATCCAGATACAGGAAGTGGAAATGGTAAAATTGCAATTGAAATTATGGGCGCAGTGCAGCCACTAAACATAGTTTGGAGCAACGGAGATCAAAATACAACTGAAATTTCTAATCTGACGGCAGGACTCTACACTGTTACAATTACAGATGCTAATAATTGTACGATAGTTCAAGAGTTTGAAGTTATTTTGATGACGGATGTTTTAGATATTGAAAAATCTAACATTTACATTTATCCCAATCCGTTTCAAAATAATTTGATTTTAGATGTACGGGATGTCCATAATGGTATAGAAGTTGAAATTTTCACTCACCAAGGACAAAGAGTATATAAAGGCAACTTACTTGTAGGTCAAAATACACTTGCGCTTACTGATTTGGCAAGCGGACTTTATATTTATATGCTCAGACTTGATAATGGAGATATTATTCGAGGGAAACTTATTAAGGATTAAAGTATTCGTCTTCTCATTTCTGCGACTTTTTTTTTTTGAATAATTGTAATGTATGATGTCAAGGATAGCGATGGAAAGCGATGTTGGAACTATCTGCAATTTACTTGTTGATACGTGGAAATCTTGTTATCTGGAATTATTCTCTAGCCCTAAGATATGAACTGATCACTTCAAATAATCTACTTGCTGTGGATTCATGATTAGTCCTTAAATTTTTAGATATCTTTTCCTTGAGAATATCCGCAAAACCCTCAATTTGCTCCTTATTCTCCACATTTAAATTATAAAATCCCATCTGCCAATCATTGAAACTGCGTTCTGTTGTTTCGCCTTTCCAAATGACTTTTATTTTAGTGTGGCGTTTGTCTTTTTTAATATTCCGAAATAAGTCCAAAACATATTCTTTCTCTCCTTCAATTACTTGAATAAATTCTCTTTTTTTATAGATCATGCACCCAGTGATGCCATACTTTTTATTATTGGTATAGCATTGCTCTAAGAGTAGTTTGATATCCTCACCATTAAATTCTTCTATCGCACTACTAGAGTATAAAAGTTCATATAGCATAACGAATTCCGTTTCCTAAGGAAGATAGTATTAATTTATCGGATGAAATGCTTAATGCAATTTTGAAACGATATTATTACTTTTGCACAAATTCCTTAAAATGGACAAAACTCAAGCCTTGTTGGATATCCTGGATTTAGAAAGAATTGATACGAACTTATACAGAGCACAAAATTTAAGTATAGGGACAAAGCGTGTTTTTGGTGGACAGGTCCTTGCGCAAGCAGCTGCAGCAGCAATTTACTCGGTTGAGAAAGAGCGCCACTTACATTCACTCCACGGGTATTTTATTCTGCCTGGCGATGTAGAAAAACCTATCATCTATAGAGTAACGGAAACAAGAGATGGAGGAAGCTTTAGCACTAGAAGGGTGTCGGGTATTCAAAATGGGAAGGATATCTTTATCCTTGCAGCATCATTTCAGTTAAAACAAGATGGCTTAGATCACCAGATTTCGGCTCCTGATGTAATGAAACCAGAAAAATTAGCTTCAGATTTCGAATTAGCCAAACATTTTAAAGGATTAATGCCAGACTACCTGATAAGAATGCTCCAAGAAAAACCTATTGAATTTAAACCTGTTGAAATCCCTGATTTTTTATCGCCTATAAAAAGTACACCCTTCCAACATGTCTGGTTTAAATACAAGGGAACGTTGGACGATGATATTAATACACACAAAAAAATTCTGTCTTATGCTTCGGATTATAATCTATTAATCACTGCACTGAGACCGCACGAAGTAACTGTGCATGATGTGCAGCTAGCGAGTCTTGACCATGCAATGTGGTTTCATAGAGATTTTAGAATAGACGAATGGTTATTGTATGCTTTAGACAGCCCAAGCGCCTCAAATGCACGCGGATTTACAAGAGGTAATATTTTTGATTTACAAGGTCGCCTAGTCGCATCAGTCGCTCAGGAAGGACTTGTGAGAAAAAAGAAAGTAAAGAAGTAGCAAGACTAGTGTGGCAATTTATTTCTTAGTATACCATACGCAAAAGTTCCCACTAAAGCACTGAAGATAATGACCAGCACTATCCAATACCCTTGACCCAGTAATACATAAAGTGGCCCCGGACAAGCACCTGTCAATGCCCATCCCAATCCAAAAATACTGCCTCCTAAAATACTGGCTGTATATGTCTTTGGTTTTTCCGCAAAGTCGGGTAGCGCGTTTTCAGTAGTTTTCATACTGCTACCTTTCATGAGTTTAATCATGATAGCACCCAGTATTACCGCTACACCTATTATCCCGTACATATGTATACTTTGGAATCTAAACATCTCTTGCATCCTAAACCAACTTATCGCTTCAGACTTGCTCATTACAATTCCAAACAATACGCCTACCAGTAAAAACTTTATATTTTTCATTATAGTGACATGATTATAGGTAATAAAAGATGAGTAGCTATAAGACCTCCAATAAAAAATCCAACAACTGCCACTAACGATGGGAGTTGAAGATTCGCAAGTCCACTGATTGCATGGCCTGAAGTGCACCCTCCAGCATAACGCGTGCCAAAGCCTATTAGAAAACCACCAAGAATAAAAATAATAATTCCAGGTAAGCTCATAAGTTTGTCAAAAGAAAATAGATCAAGTGGGACAAGTTCGTTGCCTTGTGGACTTGATATACCCAACTCTTGAAGGTCTTGAATTGTTGCTTGAGAAATCGCAACTGGATTCGGACTTGCCATAAAATTAGCTGCAAGAAAGCCACCAACGATTGAACCTATTACAAACATCAGTAACCAGCTGTGACTCTTCCAGTCATAGTCAAAATAATCACATGTCTTTTTACCACCTGCCATACTGCAGATTGCCTTAAATGAACTAGAAACGCCAAATCGCTTTCCAAAATAAAGAAGTAGGAACATAACAAATACAATCATAATCCCACTAAACGCCCAATGCCAGGGCTGAGTAAGTATGTCCATCTTTTTATGAAATTAGGGAAGGACAACTGCCTTCAATTGGTAATGTAGAATCCGCGATGCTGTCAAATGTATCTTGCACATTTACCAGATTGCCATATCCTCTTTGTTTTAAAATAGAAATTGCAACAGTAGAACGATACCCGCTACGACAATGCACATGATAAGGGACAGCCGGATCTAAGAATACATTCGTCGCCATGTTTATATAATCCAATGGATAAAGTATCGCTTCTTGAACATGCTTTGTTTCGTGTTCACTAGGTTTTCTTACGTCTATAACAGGAAGCCCACCTTGCGCTTTATATTTCTCTTCAAATTCTTTTGTCTTTATTGTTGGAATCATATCAATGTCATGATCACTTTCTCGCCATGTGTTAAATCCACCACCTAAAAACCCTATCGTATTGTCATATCCCACTCTGGCAAGACGCCTTACCGTTTCTTCCTCTCTTCCCTCTGGTGCAACAAAGACAATCTTCTGATTTAAATCCTCTACAAGCGCTCCCACCCACGGTGCAAAACTCCCATCTAAGCCAATGAAAATAGAACCTGGTATATACGCTTTTACAAAATCTTCTCTTGATCGCACATCAAGTAAGAGTACGTCTTCTTGTTCTATCACACTCAAAAACTCTTCTATAGAAAGTGCCTTGTTACCAGCATTCATTACTTTATCAATACTCTTATATCCCGCCTTATTCATCTTTGCATTTTTTGAGAAATACTGCGGAGGAGGCAGCAGCCCATCTGTTACCTCTTTTATAAACTCGTCCTTGGTCATGTCAGCACGTAATGCATAATTTGTCTTTTTTTGATGACCCAGAGTACTCCACGTTTCACTACTCATGTTTTTACCGCATGCTGAACCTGCACCATGGGCAGGGTAGACTATAATATCATCTGGTAAAGGCATGATCTTATTTCTTAAACTATCAAATAACCACCCTGCCAAAACTTCTTGCGTCAAGTCTGACCCTTTCTGTGATAAATCAGGTCTGCCCACATCTCCTATAAATAAAGTGTCTCCAGTAAACAGCGCATGCTCTTTGCCGTTTTCATCAAATAATAGAAAAGTGCTACACTCAATAGTATGGCCTGGCGTATGTAAAACACGCAGCGTGAGATCTCCTATTTTAAACTCTTCTCCATCTTTTGCATCGTATTTTTCAAAATCAGTTTTGGCTTCAGGCCCATAAATGATCTGAGCACCTGTCTTTTTTGCCAGATCAAGATGACCAGAAACAAAGTCAGCATGGAAATGTGTTTCAAATATGTATTTTATTTTTACTCCCTTGGCTTCCGCACGTTTTATATAAGGCTCTGTTTCACGAAGGGGATCTATAACAGCAGCCTCACCATTGGACTCTATAAAGTAAGCTCCTTGAGCAAGACAATTCGTATATATTTGTTCAATATGCATAGTTCATAATTTCGTTGACTAAGTTCTAACAAAAATCTGACAATCAGGTTCATATACTGATATAATTAAGTTTATGCCTAGAAGGTTCTATTTGTCCTGCTAAACATTACTTCAATAAAGTTCAAAATTATGAAACAATTTTTATTTTTATTACGTCGTTGATTTATAGAACTTAGCATTCCCTTACCGAGCCTTACAGAGCCTTACAGTGTTATATTACACATAACATAAACTTCTTGATATGCCTATTATTAATTGTGCAGATGCAACTTTGGACGTGTTTACACCTAGTGGAGACAAACCTTGGAACAGACAACGTGCAGTGCATTTAGCCCGTAGGATAGCCTTCGGTGCAAATCCCCAACTCATAGACGAGGCACTCACTTCTAGCCCAGAAGAAGTTGTTGATGGACTCTTAGACGAAGCTATTAATATGCCCATTGCGCCTGAACCAGAATGGGCTTTTTGGCAAATCAGTGATTATAGTTCTGACGAAAATGAAAGGGACCAACAAATCATTGGACAAATTCTCGGATGGGGTACAAGATGGTTAAAAGACATGCAACTTAATGGTTTAAGAGATCGCATGTCCTGGTTCTGGCACAATCATTTTGTAACAAGAAATGAAGACTATCTATGTCCTTCCTATCTATACCAATATCACAAATTGTTGCAAAAGTATGCTGTAGGTAATTTTAAGGAATTTGTTAGAGAAATAGGTAAAACACCGGCCATGCTCATCTTTCTAAATGGTGTGCAGAATACTAGGGTAGATACAAACGAAAATTATGCAAGAGAGCTCTACGAACTCTTTACCCTAGGTGCTGATAATGGATATACACAAGAAGATATCGTAAACACCGCAAGAGCACTCACAGGTTGGAATGGTATTGATGTAAATGATTTTTGTGGGCCCATAGAATTTGTTCCGCTCTTATGGGATCCAGATGAAAAAACAATTTTTGGGCAGACAGGTAACTGGGGATACGATGATGTCATTGATATTCTTTTTGAACAAAGAGCTGTAGAAATTTCAGAACATGTCTGCGCTAAACTTTATCGGAATTTTGTAAACCCTAAGGAAGATGAAGAGATTATAATACAGCTTGCAGAGACATTTAGAAATTCTGATTTTAATATTGCTGCTGTACTTAGGCAAATTTTTAAAAGTGAACACTTTTTCGACTCGGCACATATTGGAACAATTATTCCTGGACACATAGAATACTTCATAACGTTTATTAATGAATTCAATTTCTCTTACGATGAGACAATTAGTTTTGCCTTAGGGTACTCTGCGGGTGATTATAATCAAGCGATTTTTAATCCTACAGATGTATCTGGATGGCCAGGAAATAGAAATTGGGTTTCATCACAATCTCTACCATACAGGTGGGAAGGTATAACGAATATCATGGGGTATTACTTTAGTATCCAAAATGATACGATAGAACAGATAAGGGAGTTTGCAATTAACCTTACTTCTGCTTCTGAGACAGACCCAGCACATATTGTAAGAGAAATTATAGACTTTATTCTTCCAAAGGGATTACAGCACGAGGCAGACTATGCAGAAGCACTAGCAATTTTCAAAGGAGAAATCCCTGAAAATTATTTTACAGATGAACTCTGGAATCTCACTTGGGATTATGCCCCATACCAAATGTTCTCACTATTAACTCACATCGTCAGTCAACCTGAATTTCAACTAAAATAGAACAACATGTGTGATACAAATGACAACACAAAAAGACAGTTAAGTCTTGACAATATAAAGGAGCATAACAAAGACCACAAAGCTTGGAGTAGGAGAAATTTCTTGCATTCTCTTGGATTAATGGGAGGCGCAGGAGTTGCACTTGGTGGCTTTTCAGTAGGTGCAATGGCATCTCCGTCCTTGTTGCCCTCATTTCTCACGGAAGGTCCTGAGGATCGTATCCTTGTGCTCATACGCTTAAAAGGAGGGAACGATGGTCTTAACATGATAGTACCGCTTTTTGACTATGGGACTTATGCTCAAGCACGTCCCACTATCAAAATTCCAGAAAGCGATATAACATCATTAAATTCAAAGTTTGGAATGCCTAAGACTATGGATAATCTTAATTCTCTATGGGATGACGGAGCAATGAAAGTGATTAACTCTGTTGGCTATGATAACCAAAATCTATCGCATTTTACTTCTTCAGATATTTGGAATTCCGCAAATCAAAACATCCAAACCTCAGTAGATAAATCTGGGTGGCTAGGAAGATACTTGCTTTTTCAAGATCCAGATTATCTAGAAAATTTACCAGACATACCCGGGGCAATTAAAATAAGTAGCGGTGGCAGTATTTCATTTTACAATCCAGATCAGATAGATCTCGCAGTAAACTTTAATACACCAGATAGGTTGTTGCAAGTGGCAGAAACAGGAGAAGCCTATGATGTGAATAACCTTCCTGATGATTGTTACTACGGTGACCAAGTAGGTTATTTAAGATCCATTCTTAATGTAACTTATAATTATGCACCCAAAATCAGTGAAGCATATCTAGCCGTGCAAAACTCAGTAGCATATTCAAATAATGAATTAAGCAGGCAACTCGCAATTGTAGCCCGACTCATAAAAGGAAATCTAGGAACACGCTTATATATGGTGACTTTAGATGGTTTTGATACGCACGAGAACCAAAATGAAAATCATCCAGTACTTATGGAGACGATTGCAAATGCAGTAAGTGAATTCTATTCAGATTTAAAAGTAGATGACTTAGATAGAAATGTCTTGTCTTTAACGTTCTCAGAATTTGGGAGACGTATTCAAGAAAATACGAATGGTACAGATCATGGTGCAGCAGCCCCAGTCATGTTGTTTGGCCCTGAATTAAATGGTTCTGATGTATTAGGAGAAGATCCGGATTTTGATGACTTAGATCAAAATGCAAATCTGAAACACCACACAGACTTTAGAGAAATTTACGCGTCTATTCTAGAGTATTGGCTTTGCTTGAATCCCATGGACGTGGATACAATTTTAGGAGATAGTTACGAGCGTTTAGATAATCTAGGATTTTCATGCGACCCTATTTCTTCTACATCCGCTCCTGTAAAGCAAAATGTCCTCCATAGTGTTAGAAATAATTCAGCTGGCGGAGTGACGATTAGTTACACACTAGAAAGACCGGGGAATATTGATTTGACAGTATACACAATTATGGGCCAGAAATTAAAGACTATACATCATGGTTACCAAATCCAAGGCACGCATAATTCTGATTTTTCTTTGCCATTTGGTGGGTACAATACTTTACCTCTTATTTATAAATTGGAAGCACAAGGGAAAGTGTATTCAGGGAAATTTATTATCGCAAATTAACGTGAATGTTGTGAAAACAATTTGGGCGTGCCCCTGACTCTTGCCTCTGCAAGACTCAGCGTCGGAGAATTCTGGGCTCCTTGTTCAGTCGGTCCTGACCTCTGGTCATGACTAAACCCTCCATATTCCTCACGCAAGAGTAATCGCAATTTGAATTTAGAAGAGAAACTTCATGTTCTTTACGCAAATTCACAGGCTTTACACTCGCTGGTATCAATTGGCTTTTGTTAACTTCGGGGTCTCATATAAGTCAATGCCATTGGAAAGTAAAGCAAACAATTATACCGTAAACGATAGACATATTAATGGGG
>CALCMJ010000054.1 GCA_937967615.1 uncultured Saprospiraceae bacterium | reverse complement strand
AAGAAGGGTAGTGAGTTTTGCATGCGTGAGATGTTCAGCAATTCCTTCTATCCAGTCCCAATCCGTATGTGCTCCAAATCCATAATTGAAACTTCCACCCGTCAATCCATCTCCATGAGATATTTCTATCGCATCTACTTTCGCTTTGTCCAGCGCAATTGCAACATCTTTAATCTGTTGCTTAGTATATTGATGCCTGATAGGATGCATTCCGTCTCGGAGGGTTACGTCTTGTATGTAGAGTTTGTGCATTTGATTTTTAATTAAAATTGGAATAAAAATTAAAATGAAAATATTACTATTCTTAACTTAATTTCTTGTTAAGAATCATCTTTGCGCTTATAGCAGCTAATTCTTCTGCTTCATTTAGCAAAAATGTTAATTTATTTTTATCTCCTATTTGCCCATATTTTAGAATTTTAAACGCCACTTTCGTTTCTTTCAACTCTTTTAATACAACCGACATCTTATGGATAAAGTCCTTAGAGGTGGTTGTACCTTGCGCCTCTCCGTAATTCAGAGCTGCGCTACCAGATGACCTTAAAATCTGATCTCCATAATATCTACCTGCAGGATCGTTAGGTAGTGTTCTGCAAAAGAAAATGCATTCTCCTGCAAATTGCACTAGCCGATCTTCATACTTAAACACTTTGTCAAGCATACCGCACATTTTTCATTTTCATTTTCATTTTAATTTTTATTGTTCGCCGCAAACCTCTCCCCAGTAACCATCGCCGCACTCGTCATGATATCCAAATTTCCAGCATAAGCTGGTAAATAATGCCCTGCACCTACCACCTGTAACATGACAGTTGTTTTTAATCCATGCCTGTGGCCTAAGCCTTCTATGAAAACTGGATCACTTTCAGGGATGTCATCAAATTGTACCTCTTGATGTAATGTATATCCAGGGACATACGTCTGAACCTTTGCGACCATTTTCAAAATGCTATCCTTAATCGCATCTCTGTCTGCCTGTTCACTCAGAGTAAAAACTGTATCTCGCATAACAACTGAAGGCTCAGCAGGATTCAGGATAATTATCGCCTTTCCACGTTCTGCTCCTCCCACTTTTTCAATGGCATGCGCTGTTGTTTCTGTAAATTCATCAATATTGGCGCGTGTTCCAGGGCCAGCTGACTTACTCGCTATGGAAGCTACGATTTCTCCATAATGCACTTTCGCCACTCTGCTTACCGCAGCAACAATTGGAATTGTTGCCTGTCCACCGCATGTTACCATGTTGACATTTCTTACATCATGACTAGCATCAAAATTGACTGGTGGAATTAAAAATGGACCTATAGCAGCTGGTGTCAAATCAATAATCCGTTTGTCTGGATATTTTTGAACTATGCCCCAATTATAATGATGCGCTTTTGCAGAAGTTGCATCAAACACAATTTTGATGTCATTCCATTCCTCCATTTTTTCTAGACCTGCCAATCCTTCAGCAGTGGTGACAAAACCCATCCCTTTCGCTCTAGCTAATCCATCTGAGTTTTCGTCGATACCTACCATAGCACACATTTCCATGTTTGATGAATTCCGCATGATCTTTATCATTAAGTCTGTACCAATATTGCCAGAGCCTACAACCGCTACTTTCGTTTTTTCCATGATTAATGTTTTCTATTTTGAGAACATGGTGAGATCTGTTAGCTATTCTTGTTTCAATATCTCTTTTAATAAATATAGAACTGGTTTACTTGGCGCCGCATCCAATTCAATTGATGGTATTTGAATGTTTAGCAAATACAGCCCGTCTTCTATTGTATCTGGAACAAAAATTAATTCCGTGATTGTGCAATCTTTTCTTGAATCATCCTTAGCTACTCTATCTCCTACATTCCAAAAAATATGATGCGCCTGTAATTTACCATCGTCTTCCTCTCTGTCTACAGACGGTAAATCCAAGAGTAAATGCTTTACGCCTTGATTTACTAAAAATTCCATTGCCGCCCTTTCTAGATAGGGAGGGTTCGTGCCAGAATAGTCTGCGGTTAACTTAGTTGCATTATTTGGCTGGGTGCGAATGATAATTGCTTCTGGCAAAATATCAGTACACGCATTTTGGAGGCCCTCTTGACTGATTACCTCGTCTCCATTGTCAAGTTTTGAAATAGCTACAGAAACCACTTTTGCAATAAAATGGAACTGTTTTAATTTTTGGTTTACAGACTCTTGTTCTAAAGTGATATGTCCAAGGCACTCAGTGTGTGTCCCATTGCCATGTGGGTTCAACTGCACATCAAAAAAATTAACAGGTGCGCCCGCTTTCACAGAACCAATAAAATCGCCAGAGACATAAGGACGTGTTTCAAAGTCAGTAGAATAGAAACATTTTACTTGTCCTAAAGGTATAGATATATCAAGTGGCTTCATCAAATCACATTGATATTCCTTTTCATTATAATTCGTTTTAATGATCATAAGGATAAGTTCATTAATTTTTTATAATACTCTTCTAAATTAGTATCTGCATAAGTATCCTTACTGCACATTTCTAATAATAATTCATCTTGTTTTCTGCCTCGGTGCTTTGCATCTTTGTACGGTAAATTTGGTTTAAAGGTAACCAAGGAATATTTGGAATAGTAGTCAGGAAATTTTTGCTCTAATTGCATTTCAATTTGGCGTTTCCTTTTGAAATTTTCATCATCAACATGGTCGCGCATCTCATGGAAATTATCTATTGCTAAATCTGCAATTGCATCTGCATTATCTTTTCTCGCATCCTGGAATTTGCTAAAGACCGTTTCCCAGTCGGAACCATGTTCTTCAAGGATATCGTCAAATACACGGACATCTTCCAATGACGAGTTCATACCCTGACCATAGAATGGAACAATAGCATGGGACGCATCCCCCATAATCAATCCCTTACCAAACGCTTGCCACGGGTAACATTTAATTGTACCTAAATTACCCACAGGGTTTTCAAAATATTCTTGGCTTAAATGTGGCACGTAAGGCAGCAGGCTAGGGTAGTACGCATTAAAAAATTGGTTTAATTTTTCCTCTGTATTTAAAGTATTAAATCCAGCTTCTCCTGTGTATGGATGAAACATTGTTAAAGTAAAACTCCCATCCAAATTTGGTAGGGCAATAATCATAAAGCTTCCATTAGGCCATATATGCAATGCTTCTTTTTTTATTTTCCAGTCTCCATTTTCAGTCGGCAGAATACTGAGTTCTTTATAACCATGTCTCAGAAAATCTTGAGAATAATTAAAGAGTAAACGGGAAGTGTATTTCATCATACTTCTTCTTACAGAAGAACCTGCACCATCTGTGCCTATGACGATGGCTCCTGTATCAATATGGATATCGCCATTCTTATCTTTATACCTTATCTGAGCAGCTTCTAAGTCAACATCAATTACAGCAGAATCAAATTTGACCTCAATATTTTCATATTTATCCGTTGCGTTCAGTAAAATAATATTTAAGCCTGGACGAGAAACAGAATTTATATAATCTTCTGAGCGTCCACTATAAGGAGAGATAAAGGGAGAACCACCCAGTGGATGAATCATGCGTCCTCGCATAGGAATACAACCTTTCAAAACATCTTCCTTTAATCCCACTCTGTCTAATGCCATCAAGCCTCTAGCGGATAATGCCAAGTTTATAGATCTTCCTGCATCCACCTCTTCATCACGCATATCCCACCTTTTTTCATACAGCGTAATTTTGAACCCACGCTGAGCTAGGCGTACTGCTAGTAATGTTCCACACAATCCTGCACCTACTACTATTATCTTATCCTTTTTCATGCAATGCCTCTTTTAAAATGCTGTAAAATTTGTACGCATCTTCAAAAGAATTGTACAAAGGAACTGGTGCTACACGTATAACATCAGGCTCTCTCCAGTCTGCGATTACGCCTTTTTCTGTAATCTGATTAAATAGCGATTTATCTGCATTCTTTACTTGTATAGATAATTGAGAACCTCGCTGTTCAGGATCAGAAGGCGTTATGATATGGATTACATCATCACCTAATGAATGCACTAAGTATTCCATGAACCCAGTGAGGGCAATTGCTTTTTTTCGTAAACGATCCATACCCGCTGCATTAAATATTTTTAATGATGACCATACCGCTACCATTGCCATAATAGGAGGATTACTTAACTGCCATGCCTCAGCACTTGGTATTGCTTCAAAAGCATCTCGCATCTTAAATCGCGTTTCTTTATTATGTCCCCACCATCCTTCCAGTCTTGGAATAGATGCATCCGTATGATGTCTTTCATGGACAAAGGCTCCTCCCATACCACCAGGTCCAGCATTTAGGTATTTATAATTACACCATACAGCAAAGTCGCATCCGGAGTTATGTAAATCTAAAGGTAAATTTCCAGCACCATGCGCACAATCAAAACCTACAAAACACCCTTGCGCATGTCCCCATTGTGTGATTTGTTTCATGTCAAAATATTGACCAGTGTAGTAGTTGGTATTTCCCATCATAATCAATGCGATTTCACTACCCTGTGTTTCTATGACTTTTTGAATATCTTCTGCCCTTAAGCATACTTCCCCTGGTCTTGCTGTCAATTCAATCAAACATTCTTTGGGGTCAAATCCATGCAAGCGAATTTGTGATTCCGCAGCGTATCTATCAGAAGGGAAAGCATCAGACTCTATTACAATTTTATTTCTTTTACTATCTGGTCTGTAAAATGAAATCATCATCATATGAAGATTAACAGTCAGTGTGTTCATGACTATCACTTCTTTTGGTTTGGCACCTACCACCTTAGCCATTGCTTCAGTAAGAAATTCATGGTAGGGTAGCCAAGGGTTCTTCGCGTGAAAATGCCCCTCAACACCTAAGTTTTTCCAGTCCAATAATTCTTGTCGAATGGCCGCTTCCGTTGTTTTAGGTTGTAAACCCAAAGAGTTTCCGCAGAGATAGACATGGGTTTCTCCGTTCTTTTGTAAGGGTAAATAAAATTGTGAACGAAAGTCTTTTAATTCATCTTGATCGTCCAGTTGTTTTGCAAAAGAAAGACTATTTTGATATTCCATTTACTTATGCGAAGTTTTTAATTCTATTGAGCATTTCCTGTAATCCTATTATATGTTTTTTCTTGGTCTTCTCCACAAATCCATCTCATCACATTTTCATACCAAATCTCCTGATGCTGTTGTTGATTAATAACTCCTTCCTCAACTGCAAGATCCAGTAATTTTCCAGGATACGAGGATTGAGCTTCGCTTACCATTTCGCCCAAAGGGTAGGGGTCGTCCAGTCCTAAAATAATTTGATCTGTTCCCTTCTGTCTCCTCACCATTAAATCAAGAGAGAATGTATCGTGAACTAAAGTGTCAAAATAAATATTGGGATGCCCAATTGCTTTACGTGGTCGTGTCATACCTTCAAATAAATCAGGCCTTCCATCAAATCCCTGAGTTCGTCTGCCTATATTCAAATGATTTAATTGCCCACCATGGGCAAAGCACACGCGAATATTTGGATACTTTTCATAGAGTCCTTCCAAAGTGTAAAAGTGATATGCATCCGCACACTGCGCAATCATCCAAATTAAATGAAATCGCCATGCTTTGTTTTGTAACTGAATAAATTTTTCTCCATCATAAGGATGAATCTCCACTGCCAACTTATATTTATTCGCTAATTCAAAAATTGGTGCCGTTTCTACATCAAATATTCCGCGCCACGTTCCAATAGAATCCATATAATGGGTAGGAAGACAGAGTACCTGTAATCCAAGTTCTTCTACACATCTTTCAATCTCCCAACAAGCGCCGTCAATAAAGCCTGCATGGACAACAAAACCACAAGTGAACTTTGTTGGGTGATCATGCTGGACCTGCGCATTGAAGTCGTTTTGAAACCGTAATGCATATTTCATGTCACGCATACGCAATCCATTGCCATATAACTGAGAAAGATTGAGGACCACAGCATGGTCAATGCGGTTGTTCTCCATCCACTCCAGTTTTTCATCCAGAAAAAAACTGGAATCAGTTACTGGTCGCTTCCAGTTTTTCTGAAGCATATGTTGCCTGTCATCATCAATCCAGAATATTTCCTTTTCCTTCAAATAGGCTGGTATCTGTTCCGGATAAGGTAGTAGGTGGGAATGACCATTGATACGTAATGTACTCATCGATTTATATTAATTGGCTTTTCATTTAAATGGTATATGATTTACTTGGGTGCTTGCATTTTTGCTCCACAAGAATCACAGGTACGCAAAGTTTCATCAGAATAATATTTATCAAATATTACCGGCATATCCTTTTCAATATTTTTTAAGGTGAATGGCTCTTCATGAAGTTTGTTATGACAGCTTTCACAGAACCATGCAAGACCGTCTTCCATACCATCCTCTCTTCTTTGTTCAATGACTAGACCTATAGTGTCAGCACCTCGCTGGGGAGAATGGGGTACATTAGGCGGTAAATAAAATACCTCACCTTCTTTAATATGTATATCTCTTGGCTCTCCATCTTCAATTACTTTTAAAACGATGTCTCCTTCAACCTGATAAAAGAATTCTGGCGTCTTATTCAAATGATAGTCCTTTCTAGCATTTGGACCTCCAACGACCATTACTATATAATCATCATTGTAAATGGCTTTATTCCCTACAGGTGGTTTTAATAAATGTCTGTTATCGTCTATCCATTGTTTGAAGTTAATTGCTGGTGGTAATTTTGACATGATTTATATATTTATAGTTTAATAAATGATGGTTCAATTATGTGTATTAAAATGAAAATTTAATTGCTCTCTTATTCCTTTTGGTAGCGTTGGTAATTCAGACCTTGGAATGAGTAGTGATGATATTCCATGAAAATCTGTAAAAATTTCGTGCTTGTCAGCTGTCTTTGACAAATATTCATGACCTGATGAACCACCTGTACCTATTTTATTACCTATCATTCTTAGAACCATTTGCGCATGTCTGTATCTCCATGTTGTCACTTGATTATCAATATCCATTAGACAAGTGATAAATTGAAACGGTAATTGGAGTATAGGTTCATCTCTGTACAAATTAATAAAAAGAGCTGCAACAGTTGCCTTATAAGACAAACGTTTTTTTCCTTCTTTCATTAATGTATTATGAGTTTCTTCTTTTAAAATGGACCTAAAGTAGCTATCTGTACTTCCTACCATCTCTGATCTCATTTTCTTTTCTTTATCTGTCAGGTATTCAGAACTCATTATTGCATTGGTTTCCTTTTCTAACATATTCTTTAATGAATTGCTATACTCTTTAAGGAAATCAAAGCCATCCAGAGTTAAAAATGGCGTGCGCTCAAGCCATGAATTGACCTTATCAAGTAAAGTCCCTTTAGCATAAATTTCATCAAGTGATTTTTGCTTTTCTTCATCAAAGACTGAACTGTATTTTTGCCCATGATAGGTGATACGTTGTTTTTCTGGTAGTCCTAAAAGACTTTCCATTTGTCTGAACTGAAAACTTTGAAAACCCGAGGCCGGAAATAAATAATTTCTAAAATCAAGAAAATCCAATGGAGTCATCGTTTCCATAATTCCTATCTGCTGCACCATCAATTTTAAAATGGATTCAACACGATTTAACCGTCCAATAGCGACTGACAAACTACTTTCAATAACCTCATTGTCTTCAAAAAATTCAATAACTGAATGTAACTCATGGATAATTTGCTTAAACCATAATTCATACACTTGATGTACAATTATAAAAAGCATTTCTTCATGTGCTTCTTCACCCAGTTGTGCACTTCTTAATTCTTGCGATCCTAAAAGTTCTTTTAGCTTAAGATAATTTTGATAATGGATCGTAGTGTATTTTCCTTCAGTTGATTTCATATATATTTATGGTTTAAAAAATCCAATCTTTTCTTGTATGGCGTCCGCTCCAGTCTTTAGGATTGCCACGTAATTTGCAACATTTTCTTCCTCAAATCTTGTCGCTGGACCAGAGGCACTTAAACTTGCAACGACTTCATTATTTTGATTGAAAATAGGAATACCTACACACACTAGACCCAATTCTGATTCTTCTTTATCCAGTGCATAGCCTTTTGATTTAATTTCTTTGAGTTCTTTCTTCAATGTTTTACCACTCGTAATTGTATGTTTAGTAAAAGCTACAGGTTTTGTGTCTTTTAATATAACATCCAAAGTCTTTTCTTGTTCTTTTGGAGGAAGAAATGCCAGTAACACCTTTCCTAAAGATGTAGAATAAGCAGGAGCAAAACTCCCAACATGTGTACTCAATTTTAACCCTTGAGGACTTTCTACTTTATCAACATGAAAAACCTGACAGTTTTTCAAAATAGCAATATGCACTGTTTCTGAAATCATCTTGGCTACCTCAATGAGTTCAGGATGTGTCTTATCTACAAAAGCCGACTTTAATTGGACCCTGCATCCTAATTCAAATAATTTGAGCCCTAGACTATACTTTTCTGTCACTGGGTGTTTATATGCTATGCCTAATTTGTCAAGATCAGACAAAAAACGATAGACTGTACTTTTGTTTGACCCTATTTCCTCAGCAAGTTCAGTTACTCCCCATTCAGGCTTTTTATTCGTAAAGTGTTCAAGAATCGCAAACGTCTTATGTACAGAACTTTTTAATTCTTTCATCTCTATTTTAGTTTAGACTACTTGTAATTTGACAATTCCTAAGTCTTTAAAATGCCCTTCAATTTTATCACCCGTATGGATATGAACAGCAGAAGTGGCAGCACCTGCTAGAATGATCATGTCGGCTTCTATTTGGATGCCACGCTCAGATAGTATTCTTGTAATTTCAATTAAAGACTCTATTGGATTTCCAAGAATCGCATTTGAATTCCCAGATTGAACTTGTTCGCCATTTATCTGAAGCGCAATTGCTAGATCTTGGACCGAAGTAGATGGGTCTTTCCATTCTCCAATAACATACCCAGATGAAGAACAATTGTCTGCGATGACATCTTCTAACGAAAATTTGAAATTTTCATACCTAGAATCTATGATTTCTAGGGCGCCAGCCACACCTCCTAAATAATCACTTACTTCTTCTAATCTTATGGGACGGTCTATGCACTTGGATATTAGAAAAGCTATCTCAGGCTCCACTCTTGGATGAATAAATGCAGCTCTGTTTAACTCTCCATTTTGAGGAATATACATCTTATCTGTTAGTCTGCCCCAAATGATTTCATGCACACCCATCTGCTCCATCTTTGCTTTACTGGTAAAACCTAATTTGTATCCTGTAAGCAATTCCCCTCTTTCTTGCCTTCTTGCAATGGATTCAGCCTGAATCTCATAGGCTTCCTTTAAATTCAAATCTTGATCTAAACTGATTTGAGTAGTAGAATTTGCTGAAAATGCAGCCTCATCAAGAATTTCTGCTATCTCTTTTACTGTTTTTTGCTGTTTCATGTATTAAAACACTGTTTTAGTTAGTGAAACTAATCTAAAAAAAATTATTCAAATATTATACTGATTTTCAACGTACGACCATTTTTTGTTAAATACGATCAGGATAGAAGGTGTACAAATGAGATTATCTATCTTCATATCTCATAGTCAAATCATTTCCTGTTTCCCCTTCCACAAATCGTAATGAATATGCAACGGATATTTTACATCGTCTTATTGTGCTGTCAAGGCTTAGTTGGTTTTAGCTCAACATATCTAGCTAAAACTGCTTCAGAAATTAAGAATCTAGCAAATGCTGCATTGGCAGGAGATACTATTATTGTGCAATCAGGTACCTATACTGATGCCCAAATCAGTATAAATATTTCTGGGGCTATAGGAGAACCGGTAGTGATACTTGCAGAAGTACCTGGGACAGTAATATTTACTGGAAATAGTTATTTAAATTTTTCAGGTTCTTTTTTAGAATTGAATGGCTTAATATGGGAAGACGTAGATACACCACTAGCACAAATCATAAGTACTAAAATAGGAACAAACAATGCCTATGATTGTACAATAAAAAATTGCTCTATTATAAATTGTAATCCTGCAGACCCCTTAGAAAGCTATAAATGGATAAAATTATACGGAAGGCGACATGTTCTTGAGAATAATATTTTTAAGAACAAAACAAATATGGGTATGATCTTATCTGTCTATCCTGATCCTTCAGGTCCAGGTGAAAACATTATTAGAAACAACTATTTTGGAATTCGACCACCCGTTGCTGGGCAAACAAATGGATTGGAAACAATCCAATTAGGACAATCCTTAAGTTCTATTCCTGGGAACAATATTATTGAAGAAAACTTTTTCTATGCATGTGATGGTGAAGTAGAACTGATTTCTGTAAAGCTAGATGGGAATATCATTAGGAATAATGTGATCAAGGAATGTGTAGGTGGGATTGTCCTGCGTATGGGGCACAATAATCTTATTGAATCAAATATTTTTTTAGGGGGAAATAAACTTGGAACAGCAGGTGTAAGGATTCATGGACAAGATCAAAAAATTCTAAATAATTACTTTATTAATCTAAATGCAAACTCGGGTAGCGAACAATCTTATCCAATTGCTCTGATGCTAGGCGATGCAGATCCTGAAAACCAATCGTTTTATTACCCAATTGAAAATTGCACTATTGCCTACAATACCATATATCAATGCAATAGAGGCATATCTGCCGGTGAAGACTTAAGCGGACAAACAGTTGCACCTATAGATACTTGGGTTTCAAATAATGTTGCTCTGGTGAATGGGGACAAATGCATAAAGTACATTACACCCCAAGATAATATCTCTTATGAAGGAAATATTTTATTCAGACCGGATGGAGGAGTTGTAAGTGATGAGCCTACAGGTTACATAGAAATTGATCCACAATTGGTGCTAGCAAGCGGTGATAGTCTCTGGAGAGCAAGTGCTTCAAGTCCAGTGATTGATGCTGGTGTAGGAACCTATACGGAAGTCATTAATGATTTTGAAACACAGCCTAGAATTAACCCAGATGTTGGGGCTGATGAATTTAGTAGTGCAAATTCTTCTTTGAATATTGTAACTGGACCTTCGTATTTATTGGACCCCTGTGTCTCAGATGAAATTTTACAATTACATGGCTATGCAGAAATTGCTGGGGTCACTGGAGGTACTGACTTGGAACCATACATTATTGTAAATACGAATGATAGTGGCCCTGGATCTTACAGAGATGCATTATCACAAGCTAACAGATTTATTAGCTTTGACCCCAGTCTTGCAGGCCAAACTATAGTATTAAATTCTGCTGTCTATGTATCATCATCAAATCTTACTTTGACAGGAATAGATGCCCCAGGAATTACAATTTCTGGATATGCAACTAAATTTGAAGGAGATAATTATATTGTTGCATTCATGCAGTATTTTGATATGGACGCAACAACAAATGAAGATTGTTTGACATTTAGAAATGCATTAAGTGGAGGCCAGAAATTTTATGTCTACAAGTGTCATTTCAAAAATGCCACTGATGGTGCAATTGATGTAATATGGAATCTAGGCAACGATGTTTATGGAACTATTTCCCACTGTAAATTTGAACATACAGATAAAAATTTTCTGATTCATTCAGGAAATGAGTCACAGGAAGGGGGTACTTACTTTTTGACGTTTGATAATAATTGGTTTCATAAAACAGGTCAAAGAAATCCTCTAGCACGTTATGCATTTGTACACCATTATAATAATTTACTTGAACATTGGGGTGGAGCTATGAATAATGGTTCGGGTGCTTACTCAGGAAACCAAGCGAATTATTTAGTCCAGGCTGATATTGCGATCGCAGCCAGTGTGGGAGATTTGAACTGGGAAGGTGTACCCTTCATTGATCCAAAAAAGAAAGCGTTCTCGCCGCATTTTATTGAGAATGAAACAACAATTAAATCAGAAATGAACTGGTATCAGAATGGTGCTTATCATGTTGATAAGAATCCTGAAAATGTATTTGCCCCACCATACACTTATGAACTACTGCCTGCAAATAACATTCTTGAATCATATATAAGAACCCACGCAAATGCAGAAATTACTATGGAAAGTGATTGCGAGGAAAGTGGAATACCAGATTTAGGCACAACCTTGGTTATGCTACCCACCTTAAGCAATGGGATAACAGATTTTTCTGCCATATTTTCAGTACAAGAATTAAATGGATTCAGCACGACGAGTGAAATGACAGTAGTAATGACTAAAGATAGTAGGCTCACAATCAATTGGGATCCTATGGGAAATACGATAGGACCTTTCTCAATAAATAACCTCTTATGGAATTATGATAGTACAAACCCATCTTTCCATATTTGGACCTCTAGTGCAACTATAGATCCTTTAGGAAAGATTGACTTTGGAATTACAGGAACGTATGATCCAGAATTTTCCTCTGGAGTCGTACCATACTCCGCTACACTCTTATCTGGGAGCGGAGGTGAATTGAATTCTATCAATAACATTGATGTAGAAACGTTACTTTATTTTAGTAATTAATCTTTAATCTTTAATCTTAAAACGGGAATCGTGGAAAAAATTCTTATTCTCATTTTCATACTTTTTATGATTTTAAGTTGTTCTAAGAGTCAATCTTTTTTTAGTGTTGCTAACAAGGAAACTAACGCGCAGAACATTCTTAAGTACTTTGGCGAACAAGATTTCAATAAAGCTGTAAGAAGTTTATATACTGAGACTCAAGTTAACGGAAAACAAACTCGTCTCAGCATTGACTTTAATAAAAAAGACTCGCATTCCCATAGCTCCATTGAAAAAGCAAATAGAATATTGGAGAATCTAGATGCACTAGAAGAATCTACATATAATACACTTCTTACGGATTTTGAAAACTCTGGCACAACTTTGACTTTTCTCGAACTTTATTCAGAAACATTGACAAAAGAAGACTTTAAGTTTTTAGGAGTAGACCATCTTCTGACAAAGGACGCCAAATTAATAGCCTTATTAAATACACTCCATTTAAGAAACATTGGAGTTTATCCAGATAGCCCAAAAGGCACTCTTGTTTTTGATTATACGCTGAGTAAGGATGGATTAGCAGTAATTGACTATATGCTCGTTTTTAAATATAACGAACATGAAGAATTATTGAATATTACATTTGAGAGTTAAGCCAATTAATTCCCCAAAACAAAAGGCATTCGCATTAATGGTCCTCTGGAATTGTACATGTCTTTTAAAGCCGTATACTCTCTATATAATTTCTTTTCTTTTTCTGACAATGGGTTAAGTTGTGTCATTGCAGTTTCCGGAGTAAACATTTCAATAAGTGCTTTATATGGATTTTCTTTAATCATTGGATAATACATGACACCATGTGTATCCAAACCTGCACGTTCAGCAGCTATTGCAATTGCACGATCTAAATCACCAATTTCATCCACTAAACCATTTTCCACTGCCTGCCTTCCTGTCCAGACGCGTCCTTGTGCTACTGCATGAATTTCTTCCTTAGTTCTTCCTCTTCCGTCCGCAACTCGAGTTAAAAACTTTTCATAAATAGCATCTGTGGACTCCTCCATTATTTTTCTATCACCTGCAGTCAAATCAAAAAACGGACTTATACCTGTTGCATATTTTGCAGTCTTTACAGAATCAAAATGAATCCCAATCTTCTCCTCTAGTAAATCTGTAAAATCTGGAACCATTGAAAATACACCTATACTTCCTGTAATTGTATTTGATTGCGCTAGTATCCTATCCGCATTACATGATATGTAGTAGCCGCCTGATGCTGCGTAATCACCATAAGATGCAATAACTGGAATACTGTCTGCCTTTAGTTCTTCTATTTTGTGCCAAATGACATCACTGGCGAATGCATCACCTCCAGGTGAATTCACACGCAACACAACTGCTTTGACTTTATCATTACGTAGAATTTTATCAAATATTTTTTCATATCTAATATCTGACACTATTCCATTATTGTTGTCTTGGTATAGAATATTACCCTCTGCTATCACGACTGCAATTTTGGACTTCCCTTTATACTTTTTTGTAAGAACTGTTTTCGAATTGTATTCTTCTAGTTTAATATAATTTAAAGTCTTTTTCTTACCAATATCAAAACGCTTCCTGAGAAAATCCTCAAACTGCGTTTTATACATAATCACATCGGCCATACCATGTGCAATTGCATCATCACTATTTCTGATTTTGTATTCATCTGCAATCGCTTGCATCTCACTGGCTGATTTGTTCCTAGACTCTCCTACCTCCTCATTGTAATTGTCAGCTATGTTATCCAAATAGGAACGCGTTTGTAATTTGCTTTCTGGGCTCATTTCATTTAGCCTATACGGCTCAGTAGCACTTTTAAAATTTCCCGCATAAAAAATATTCATTTTTACCCCCAGCTTATCCATGGTTTCCTTAAAGAAGGGAATCATTACGCCAAATCCTCTTATATCAATATTGCCATTGGGATTGAGAAAAACCGAGTCTGCGACAGAACTGAGGTAATAACCCTGTTGGGAATAATAATCAGAGAAGGAGTATAGAAACTTATCGGATTCTTTATATTGAATTAATGCATTCCGTAATGTTTGCAAACTCGCAGGACCAATACCTGATACGTTACCATTTACTACAATACCACTAATTTTAGCATCAGTCGCCGCATGAGTAATAAGTTCTGTAATCCTGTGTAATCCAATATATTCCTCAGTTTCAATTTCAAATCCTCCTGTACTGGGTACATTGTTGGATCTCTCAGGAACTTGTGATTTTAGGTCAATTTCTAGGATAGATCCTTCCACTATTGTGTTTGAAGAACTATTTGCAATGGCCCCATATATAATTCCTATTAATACAAGGATGGCTAGTGCAGCTAAGCTTCCTAGGCAAGATGCAGTGAAAAACTTAATAAATTGCCGCATAAACGCTATATTTTATTCATGAAACGCAAAAATACGCTATATTTATCAACTGGATAATTTTCCCAAAAGTAGCTATTTTGAATTATTTAAGTTAAGGGTGTTTTTATCTTAGCTTCAGGCATCACTTTTGTTAAAAATGAAATCTAATAATTATACCAAAATCTTGTTTTTAGGTGTCAAGAATTATTTCTACTTGTATTGCGCTTTTCTTAGGATGCTACCTGTCTGCTCAGGTACAGGTGACACCTTCAAATTATCCTCCATTTAATCCTGAGAATCTTATTAGCAACGTCTTTTTAGGAGAAGGTGTAGAATTACTAGATATCCAATACTTTGGTGAGGAAAGTGCTGTAGGTCTATTCAAGAACGGATTATCAACAATAGGGCTAGATGAAGGCATAGTCCTAAGCACTGGCATAGTTGATTCAATCGAAAATGCAAATATCCTTGCAAGGACAACTGGGACAACTTCAGGAACAACAGTCAATGATGCTGACTTAGAAGCTCTTGTGAGTCCTTTAGGGATGAGTGACATCGCCAAGTATGAAATTACTTTTATACCAGTCAATGATACATTACAATTCAGATATGTTTTTGGATCAGAAGAGTATCCAGAATTTGTATGTGCTGAGTATAATGACGTTTTTGCTTTTTTCATCTCTGGTCCCAATCCACTTGGCGGAAATTATGTCAATAAAAATATAGCACTTATACCCGACCCAGCAGACCCTTCAGGAACCACTTTTCTAAATAGACCAGTAACAATTAATAATGTGAATTCTGGTATGGTTGGAGAAGATGGGGATTCAATTAATTGTACTGGGCCAAATGGATCATTGGCATTCAGTGCTTATTACAATGCCATAGCTACAGGTGATTATCCGGTCTTTGATGCTGTTTTAGATGTATTTATTGCGCAAGCAATTGTTGTCCCTTGTGAAACTTATACAATAAAAATTGCTATTGGGGATACTTCTGATCCAGCAATTGATTCAGGTGTATTTTTGGAAGCTAAAAGTTTTGGGACGGGTACTCTTGCCATAGATGTTCAAACCTCAAGCATAGACGGTAATCTTGCAGAAGGTTGCCAGACAGCTGAAATCGTTTTCTCAATTCCCTCTGTACTTGCAACGGATTATATTTTGGACTTTAATTTGATAGAAGATATGTCTTTACCAAATGCAGCCGTCCAAGGAGTAGATTATCTTTCTTGGCCTTCGCAAATACTGATTCCTGCCGGTTCAACAACAGTTTCTGTTTCTGTAGATGTAATTGCAGATGGTATCGCAGAAGGGGATGAATTCATATACTTGGATGCGTTCAAAAATATTTGTTTTAGAGATACAATCAAGATTATTTTAAAAGATGATCTCTTAGAAGAGATAAGCTTACCGCAAGACATTACCATATGTGAAGGAGATGAATTTACCATAGTTCCTAATCTGCCAAATGGCTTCCAAATCCCGTCTACGCCAAGGTTTAGAAATGGACAAGATTTATTAATAAATTTAGATAGTACAGAGTTTAGATCCAATATTAATGTCGCAGGAGTAAGTCCAGAAGACTTGAACGAAGTAATATTTAAATCCATTTGTATAGACACATTCATTGGAAGAAATTTAAATGACTATGACTTCTATTTGGTAGGTCCAAATGATCGTATCTTAGAATTGTCAACAGATAATGGTTTTAAAATAAATGGAAATGCAGATGTAGACACATTTTTAAATACTTGCTTTACAGTTGATGCGACCCTCGAAATTGAGAATGGAAACCCAATCGAAGGACCAATCTATCCAGGAAATGAAAAGTATTCAGGAAAATTTCAACCCGAAGGGGATTGGAATTCTATCCTAAGAGGTCCACAAGCAAATGGTATTTGGTCTTTGGTAATAATAGCAGATAAAGAAATTTCTCCAACTGATATTGCTAACGAAAACAGCATACTCAAATCTTGGTCTTTGTGTTTTCAGCCATCATATACTGTTGACTTTGACTGGACAGCAAATGGACAACCCGTTGCTTGTAATAATTGCCAAACACTAACAGTTTCTCCTTCAGTTGAAACTGTCTATAAACTAGACCTACATGATAGTTATGGATGTGGTTCAGAGGATTCTATGACTGTTTCTATTGTGCCCGCTTTAGCTCCACCTCTAGACCTAGATTGTAAACCTGCAGATGTGAGTTTCAATATGATCACCTACACTTGGTCTAGTGTTCCCACGGCAACATCTTACGAAATAAGAATAGACGGAATGGACCCGTGGATAGACATTGGAAATGTAGATACTTACATATTGACAGGCCTTGTGTTTGGACAGACAGTTGTATTTGAATTACGAGCAGTGAATCCATACTGTAAATCTGATATAGCAAGCGTTACATGTACAGCCTTAGATTGTCCACCACCCATTTTGGAAAGTCTTCTACCCATTGGCACATCATGCTTTAATGTGCCTGATGGTATGGTAACAGTAGCCGCCATAGGTGGATCAGGTGCACCATACACATTCTACTTAGGAGGAGAACAAAATATGACAGGAATTTTTACTGACCTTCCAGCAGGAGATTACGTTGTAGCTATAGAAGATAATGTAGGCTGTAGAATTGAATTTGATTTCACAATCATCCAGCCTCTAGAAATTCAATTGGGTATTGATAAAGAAGATATTCGCTGTCATGATTTTAATGATGGCTCTATTTGTATTCAAGCTTCTGGTGATTTCCCACCATTCACTTATGATTGGAATGTTGCAGGCAACGTTGATAAATTAACAGACCTAGCAGAAGGATGGTATGTTGTAACGACCACAGATGGCAATCTATGCCAAAGGATAGATAGTATTTTTATTGAAAATCCACCGCTCTTGGAAATTACTGCAATGGACAAGCTAGATGTCAAATGCTTTGAAGGCAATGACGGCGAAGCTTCAGTCATGTACACGGGTGGACGCCCTCCTTATCAGGTCAATTGGAACAACTCTTTAAATGGTGATCTTATTACGGATCTCGTTAGCGGAATGTATATCGTCACAGTCACAGACATGAGCAATTGTATTGTTGTAGATAGCATCTTTGTAGATCAACCTGATGAACTAATAGTAAATGCTATTGGAAACCAAGTTACTTGTTTTACATCCGTTGATGGAATTGCTTATGTTGAAATAGATGGAGGTACACAACCTTATGATATTTTATGGGAAGATGGAAGTGTCACAGACACAATTAAAAACTTAAATGGTGGGACTTACAGCGTCGTTGTAATTGATGCAAATCTTTGTGAAACAACGGCTGTCGCAACTATATTATCTCCACCCATGGTGCCTATTATTGAAACAATTACGGATGCACTTTGCAAGGGTTCTCAGGATGGGAGAATTAACATAGAAGAAAACCCACCTGGATATAGTTTAGATTTCCTCTGGGAAGACCTATCCTCAAATTCATTTTTAACAGGACTCTTTGCTGGAACCTACTGTGTAACAGTTACAGATCAAGACAATTGTACAAACTCTGCCTGCTTTGAAGTAGAAGAACCTAATGCGATACAAGTAAGTGAAACAATAAAAAATGTTTCATGCATAGATGTTTTTGATGGCAGTATAAGTATTATTGCTAGTGAGGGTACGCCAGGGTATTCTTATCAATGGGATGGTCCGGGCACATTTGTTAGTAATGCGCAGGATATTGATAATCTTGAACAAGGGGACTACAATCTGACAGTTACAGATGCTAATGATTGTATAGAAGAATTTTCTTTCAACGTAAACATAGAACGTATATTAAGTTTAGAGTTTAATACAGATACAATTGATTGTAATGGAAGTTTTGACGGTGCTATTAATCTTACCGTAGATGGTGGAGTAGGTCCTTATATGTACCTATGGACAGGCCCCAATACAGTGAATGTAATTACCGAAGACTTGTCAAATATCTCAACTGGAACATATTCAGTGATCGTTACAGATACAAACGGATGTATCGTGGAAGGAAGTGTAGACGTGCTTGAACGCAGTGCTAATAGTTTTCAAATTGAAACCGAGGACATATTTTGTTTTGGTGATAACACCGGAAAAGCTTTTATAGCTGGTACTGGTCCTGGTTCACCTTTTCAATATGCTTGGTCAAATGGAGAAATAGGGGATAGTGCTGTTATGTATTCTGCAGGAATTCATACAGTCATTGTAACTGATGTATTCAATTGCACAGAAGAAATTACATTTGAAGTTTTACAACCTGATGAAGGTGTTGTTGCAGAAATAATAGTATCAAATATTTCATGCGTAAATTCAACGGATGGAGAAATAGAAGTAAATGCTTCTGGTGGCACAGGAGTGTATAAATACAAAATAGACGGAGGTGAATTTTCTGCGAATAATAAAATCATCGGATTAGCTGCAGGAACTTATACAGTTGTAATACAAGATTTAGATGGTTGTGAATTCATTGTTGAGAATATTGTAATTTCTGACATCTCTAACATTGGTCTTGAATTAGGTGATGACATATTTGTAGATTATGGTTCCACACTCACATTGGTCCCATCTGTAGGAGGAAATCAAGTTGATATCATGTATTTTTGGACTTCTGCAGATATTTCTGAATTCGATTGTACAACTTGCGAAACCCCTACCATCAGAGATATTACTAAACCTATGGAAGTACGACTAAAGGTCGTGAATCAGGCTAAATGTGAAGCAACAGATGTATTAAAAATTTGGGTGAATAAAGATGAAAGCATAAGTGTCCCTACTGGCTTTACACCTAACAATGATGGAGCAAATGACGTGCTTATTGTTTACGGTAAAGAGAATGTAATTGTGAACTCATTCCAAGTATATTCAAGATGGGGCGAACTCATGTTTTCTAGGACAAACATTAATACAAATGATGAATCAGAAGGGTGGAACGGAACCTGGAATGGAGAGCTTGTAAGCCCTGGAGTTTATGTCTGGGTTGCTGAAGTCTTATTTGAAGACGGTAGAATTGATAGATTAAATGGGAACGTAAACTTAATCCGATGAGTAGATTAAAACTTATACTCATATTATTTGCTACGAGCTTCTTGATGAACTTAGGAGCGCAGGATCCTCATTTTTCTCAGATCACTTCTACACCTTTAAATGTCAATCCCGCTTTTACAGGCCTGATTGAAGGGCAGTATAGAGTCAATGCAATTTATAGGGATCAATGGTCCACAATAGGAGCAAAATATCGTACTGCCTCAGTAGCTGCAGATATCAGATATCATTTAACTGGTAATGATTTTTATGCCTTCGGAGTAAAGTTTTTATCTGATCAAGCAGGCGACGGAATTTTCAAACAAAACTATGCACACGTTAGTGCTTCCTACATAAAGAAATTATTTGGTGACAGTAGAGGATATAGTCAGTACATAGCTGGTGGTGTCCAAGGAGGTATGGGGCAGCACACAGTGAATTGGGACAAACTTTGGTTTGGGAATCAATTTGACTTTAATACATATACTGAAAACACAAGTCTCCCTACGGGGGAACCTGAAATATTATCTGCAACTGGAAGAGTGGATTTATTTCTTGATATCAATGCGGGCTTACTTTGGTATTCCGTGTTTGATGAATCCACAAGTGTTTATTTTGGGATTTCTTTAAGTCATATTAATCAACCTTCTATTTCACTGTTCTCTGACGGTAACGCATCATTAAATAGCAAATATAATTTTCATTTAGGCGGAGAGTTTCCGCTGAGTAGATCTTTATCTGTTCTTCCTGCTGTACAGTGGTTACAACAATCCCCGCACCAGCAATTCGTTTTAGGAACGAGTTTTAGATACAATCAATATGGAGATTCTGATGTCTCTTTACGATTTGGAATTCACAGTAGGATCACAGAAGAATTTAATGATGGCCTGCACAGCGATGCATTTATCCTCTCAGTCGCTTACGAGTTTAGTGACTTTATTGTCGGCATATCCTATGACCTTACAACCTCCTCGCTTGCTAACGCCAATGACCGCCAAGGTGCGTTTGAATTAGCTGCATCCTACATTTTTCCTTATACAAATAGGAAGTATAAAGTAGCATGTCCTAAACTTTAAGCATTCTCTTTATTGACCATTAACTTTTAATCGTTTTAATACAAATGGATTTTTGGGCGTGACCCGCACTCGCTTCGCTCGCACAGGTCGCTCCCTTACATGCTCCTTATTCAGTCGGTCCTAAAGGACTATAACTGCGTCATACATTCCAGGCAGCTCACGCAACAAGAACTGACCAAGCAAGTCAATTTTTTAAGTTCCAGACGACCTTCCTATACCTAACGACATCTTGTAACACGCATGAAATGAGATCACTTTAATTGAACTGGCTTAAACATCTTTTGCTATTTTTATTTAAACTTTGGAAAGCTATAAATATGAGTAAGC
>CALCMJ010000053.1 GCA_937967615.1 uncultured Saprospiraceae bacterium | reverse complement strand
ACACCTATCAGTATAGACGTTAATCTACAAGATGCCTTGTCAAAACAAAACATTCGGGTTTCTGTACCTGCACAGTTTACTGTAGGTATTAGTAATCATCCTACACTTATGATTTCTGCTGCTGAACGATTATTGGGACAGGAACAACCTGCCATTAGATCGCTAGCGCATGATATTATCATGGGACAAATGCGACTTGTTATTGCCAATATGGATATTGAAGAATTAAATACGGATAGAGACAAATTTGTTGAATCCGTTTATAGAAATGTAGGTAACGAGTTAAATAAAATAGGACTTGAGCTGATCAACGTAAATGTTACAGATATACAAGATGAATCAGGATACATCCAAGCACTGGGAAAAGAGGCTGCCGCCAAAGCTATTAATGATGCAAAAATCAAGGTAGCAAACGAAGAACGTACTGGAGCTATTGGACAAGCTGAAGCACAACAAGATCAAAGAACGAAAGTTGCAGATGCGAATAGTAGAGCAGAAATAGGGGAAGCTGCTGCAAATCAAGTACAGAGAATCAAAATATCTGAAGCAAATTCCATGGCAGACATTGGTGAAGCTGAAGCTTTAGAAAAGCAAAGAATAAGTGTAGCTGAAGCAAATTCGAGAGCAGAAATAGGGGAAGCAGAAGCAACAGCAATTGCAACTAAGGGTACAAATACCGCTAGTATAAAAATTGCCAACTCAAATGCACAAAGAGATATTGAAATAGCTGAAGCTGAAAGAAAAGCAACTGCTGCTCGTAAAGTAGCATCTGCAAAAGCCTTGCAAGAATCCTATATCGCTGAAAAAGAAGCAGAGGATGCAAGAGCTCAAATGGAGCTTGCAAAAAAACAAGCAGATACAGTTGTTGATGCAGATATAGCAAAACAAAAAGCAATCATCGCCGCACAAGCTGAGGCGGAGCGTGAAAGAGAAACGGCGAAAGGTCAAGCGGATGCTGTGCTAGCTGCATACATGGCACAGGCTGAAGGGCAAGAGGCATTACTCACCAAGCAAGCTGAAGGATTTAAAAAGTTAGTAGAAGCTGCTGGAGGCGATCCGCAATCTGCTATAGGATATCTCATGATTGATAAGCTGACAGAATTAGCTAAAATACAGACGTCTGCAATTCAGGACTTGGAAATTGACAAAGTTGTTGTATATGATAACGGAAATGGTCAGGGTGTAGGAAACTTTGTACAAGGGCTTTATGGAATGATGCCACAACTGAATGATTTTCTATCACAGAGTGGAATGAATCTTCCTAAAGCATTAGTAGAAAATTTAAGTTCTGATAATGGCAATCATAAAGATGAGGCTACTGAACCATTAACAGACAACAAAGAAGAATAGATAAAAAGTAAGCAAAGCGACCAAAGTAATTTGGTCGCTTTCTCATTAAATTGTTTATAAAGGATACAACATTTCTATTTTCACGCTCTACTCATATACATATACCAATTCACTTCCCAGTTCTCTCCGTGATCCACAGAAAAAGCTTGACTCCATATAGGATTATCTACATTGGTTTTATCCCATAAAAATTCTACAATAATTTCTTGGTCTTGGAATAGGTCTTTACAATAAAACTTACCTACTCCATTTTCAAATGAACCTACTGTAGGTGGTTGAAGTATTCCAGAAGCACTATCCGTCCAATACATGCTCCATAATTTTGTTTCAGGATCAAACAAACGAATCGTTCTACCTTCAAAAGCTTCACCATCAAATTCTGCAATAAAATTATCCGTATTACCAATTCCTCTTAAGATGATTTCCATTTCTTGATGTGCTTCAAATTCTGTCCATTCAGTACAATTACTTAACCTCTCTTTAAGCCTACGATTCTTAATTTTCCATTTGCCTTCATAAAAGTCAAAATCATGCTTAGAAGATTCAGCCGAAGGAGTAATTTCTAAGATTCCATTTGTGTCTATTTTGCAATTCTGCATTTTGATTATTTATTTCTCAATATATCAATTCCATCCCTATAGGAAGCATAAAATTTTGATCTTTACCAATCGATGTTTTCTTCAATAAAGCCAATTAAACTCTTGGACATTTGCACATGATCCTGGATAGACGGATGGGCCGTAGCTTCTATATATGGCATGATATGGGTGTAAATTGATTTGTCATTGAGATTTGCAATTGCTGTCCTAATATATGCAATCCACTCTGAACCTTCTTTCGCCGCATCCATACATCCGAGTGAACAAATAATCTTAGCATTCGGATAATGAAATCTTAATTTAGTAACAAATTCCTGATATGCATTAATAATATACTCGTCATCCGGAACCTCATTTCCAAACCTATTCTTATACTCTTCAAAATCTGGTAAATGGACAAGCCAAGAATCATTCTGAAGCAAATTAACTACAACAATATCAGGACTGCCTGAGGAAAAATCCCATTTACTTTTTGGATCAGATGGATTTATTCTATCATATAATTCAGGCATTATCAATGGAAACCAACTAACAGTTATTCCAATACCACTCCTGCATATACAATTGTATTCTGCATTGAAGTGTCTAGCAGTAATTGCTGCATAACTAATATAGTTATTTGTGTATGTACTATCTGGTGAGTCACTTCCCGATGTGTCTTCTACTGCGTAAGCTGCAGTGATAGAGTTACCATAAAATTCCATTTTCCTTGACTTGTACCCAGGTCTTTCTAATAACTTAGGATTTCCTTCTATTTGGAATCCATAAAACGTTGTTGTTCCCCTATCCCATTCCGTTCGCTTAAAAATTTCAATTGTATGTTTTCCTTTTGAAAGATTTTCTGCCAATTTGTGATAGCGATTTGTTGTATCTGGTCGAATAATATAAAGACTATCATTATCAACTATTACATTATAATAACTATCTCCAGTATCATCTCTCAAAAGCGCTGAAATAGATTCTCCTTCAAAATTTATTTTTATTGAACTCCCCGGCCAATACAAGTCTACTCCATTTCCTTGTGATGAATCTAATCTACCTGAGTATGCAATCTTTGAATTTGAACAATCGACAATTAACTCATGCTGTGTTGTGCAGGCGAATAAAAGGAACAATGCAAATAACACAAGAAATGCTCTGTTTATGATAATCATAAATTATTCTCTTTTACTAATTTATAACAGCGCGCCTCTTCATAACAAAAAAGAAACGCGCTGTTATTTAAGCAAAATAATAATTACCTAAGATATATCCTATAGGCAAGGACCATTTGCAATTATATCTACATCTGTACACCCTGCACCATTAGAATCAACCAAAATAATATCACCCACACCACTTACAGAGCACGATGGTGCGTCATTGCAAAGTAAATTATACAAACCACAACACTCGGTTAATGATATGTTGTTGAACACAAACAAATCATCTTGCAATGTACTTATATTGGATAATTCATTCACGTTTAATAGACTTGGATTATCCAAAACAAAAATATCATCACCAATACTATTGAGCCCTGAAAAGTCATCTAAGTCTAGCAAAGATGCATTATCTAAAATGCGTAAACTGCCTTCTATATAAGTTAATCCGCTAAAAGCGCTTAGGTCAGTTAATGCATCATTTCCATCTATATTTAAAACATATAGAGAAGTTAATGGTTGAGATAATTTACCAGATTCAATAGTTGTAATATTAGCAAAAGCTGTTTGCACACTTGTAAGAAGATCACATTCTATTATATTGATACTTCCAGTAACTGTTGTCAACTTTGATAGCGCTTCAATATCTACAAGATTTGACCCTATTACACCTACAAAACCAAAGGGTCCCAATGCACCAACAGATTTAACTTTATCCAATCCATTTAGGTTTGTGAGACAGTCTGCGTTTATCGTAAGAGAACTGCCCACTTCCTTAATCCCTTGCAAAGGACTTAGATCACAAATTAGGCCTAAGGTATCTACAATATCAAGCACCCCAATAATCTCTTTACAATTCAAAGCCCCAAATGCGTCAACATCTGCTTGGGTTTCCAATATGACATCTCCTTCTGGATTGTTTACTGGATACCCAGGACATACATTCGCCCTAATTACTGATTGCATCCTAGCTTCTAAGAATCGCTCTTCTAATTCACTATACGTAAGCGCACTGCCTTCATGAGAAATTTCTAAAGCAATAAGGTTCTGTTTGAAAGGATGTAAACTATTCCACCAATCGCTATTAAGTATTGATGGATCTAAGTCATACTGAAAGGAAGAGGACTCAATTTGATTTAATGCATTCTCTGAGCTCAATGTTGTTTTTGGAGTAAGAGAATCATCCTGCTGACAAGCTATTATGGCACACAGGAATAGGAAGAATAATGGTTTTTTAAACATTATAAATGATTTTTTTTGGTTAAAAGAAATTACAACCAAGATGGAAGTCGTGATTGTTTAAAATTATTATTGACAGAAAGTTAATATTTAATTTAATCACTGCCAAATCAAGAAGTAAAAAGAGTGAAATACGGTCCTGAAATTAAGAGGATGTAATTGGTTTATATTACTTTAATTTTGCCGTATAATTTGCTGATAAAAATGTTTGATTTCTTTTATTACTTTTTTATTCAAGCCTTTCTCATAGGAATCCATAGCATGTATCTCTTCCATAAGTTCTTCAGCTTTTGATTTGGCCGCAAGGTTCCCTTTTGCTTCGTTAATAAAGCCCGCATATTCAAGTCTATTTTTCGTAGTTAGAGAACTTAATATCCATAGCACTAAATAACTTTTCTGCATCATCTACCCTACCTAATCTATAGTTTGACCAAGCAAGCGCTATCTTAGCCGGTGAATTTGAAAACTCTTTTTTACCAACAATTGGCTCTCCATACTCTAACACCTTTTCATGGTTCTCTTTTAAATAATAGGATTGCATTAACTTCATATTCAAATGGACATCATTTCTATACGTCCCCCTATTACAAGATTCAAATATTTCAATTGCTCGGTCTAAGTTCCCAATATTGAGATGCTCATTTGCTAATTCCAATTTATTTGCATACGTCTGTGAAAATTTTACTTTTTGCTCTAACTTATCAATGGAATAGTTTTGAATAAGAGATCCTTTTACCTCTTCCTTAATTAGCTCCAAGTTTCTCCTGCTATAAAAATGATCATACAAATAAAAAAGACTTCCTACGAATGGAAAGATAACTATTATCCAAAACCATTTTTGTTCTGTCTTATTTGTATAAGCATGATATAAACAGAAAATCTGTATCATAATTACAAATGGATAGAATCTTATCATTTTTGTCTATTTTATTATAAATGAATACCTACAATTCTAGTTACTATTAGCTCTCAAGAAACTAGGATTCCAAAGTAATACACCTAATAGCGCTGCCATGAAAACTGCTCCACCTATATCTTTTGTATTCTGCATAAGATGAACACCAGAAAAAACTATCATAAAAACGAAGAAGAAACCTACGACATACTTTTTGAATTTAGGAAGCCATATAAAAATTCCACCAGCAATTTGCAATACACCTAAGAGTTTCCATATCAAAGGTGAGATAGTCTCCATTAAAGAGCAGGGTGGCTCTAGAAATGACAAAAATTTATCTGCTCCTACCATAAAGAATAGAAGACTGCAGATCGCAGTAATGACATTTATTAAATTCATATTTTACTTAATTATGATTATTTAATTTTAAGATAGTGAATCCATACTTTTTTCACTTAGATTTCAGTTCTTTTAATCTCAGTAAATATCTAAATACCTTAACGCATTAACAATGATCAGCTTAGCTATTCCACCTTATTCATCTTTATCTGTTTAAGCTATCTCCATAATTACAATTTGCCATTCTTTACTTGAGTTATAGATATCTATAGTTTCAAATCCCGCTCGCTTATGCGCTGCAAGAGACCGTGTATTTTCAGAATCTATTTCAGTTATAATAAACTGAAAATGTGCTTTGAGTTGTTTTGCCATTTGTTCATAAAGTTTCTCAAATATACCTAATGATCTATATGCTTTTGCAATGCATATTTGACCCATAATTACATATTTAGTTTGCGCTAAATCCAGACCATTAAATTTCAAAGCATTGATCCTACGAAACATTGGCTTAAGCACTTCAATGACTTCAGAATACTCTCTTGTCATTACTAAAGCATAGGCAACTACTTCATCTTGATCTTTGGCAATTATATGTTGATAAGGACTATTCATTCTACTCAATAATTCAAAATCGTGTTTACATGTTACAAAACCATGTTTGTTTGCCTCACTCTCAGTTAAATTTGAATAATGATTTTGCGCTTGTAGTGATAAGATCCCGTTCAAGTCTTTGATTGTGTTAGAATTTGTCAGTATGATATCTGATTGCATCAGTAAGAGTTTAATACTGCTTCTTTATTTTTTCCTTAATTTGAACATCATAAATAGCGGCACTCTATTCCTTCTTTCATATTCTTCCATATTTTCGAATCTTGACTCATCTGGTTTTGACTCTCTTATCTCAACTACGTTCAATTTTGATTTCTTTATAATCCTCCAATAATCCTCTATCGTTTTATGATATTTTAAGACTTCTTTCTCTATCCAAACATTTATCCTTTCTCCAGTCTCAAAATAATTGTCTACAATCCAGTTTCCTCTTTTAGTCTTTTTATGATACGACTCATAGCAACTCGTGATTATTGGATGTTCAACTGAAAACACAAATTCTCCGTCTAGTTTTAAACTAGCTTCTATTTTTATCATCAAGCGTTCAATATCTTCTATGTAATGAAGAACTAATCTTGACACGACTAGATCATATTCATCCTTTCTAAATTCTATCTTTTCAATATCTCCTAAATCAAGAGTAGCATTCAAATTCAATAAATTATCAATTGCTAAACTTAGCATTTTTTTAGATCCTTCTACTCCATGATAATGTCTCGCACCTCTGTTCAATAATTCTATACCATATCGTCCATCCCCGCAACCTAAATCTAATATATTCTTTTCTGATACATCCCCTATTAGCTCGTCCATAATGGGCTGTTCAATTAATTCATTAGGGGAATTTCCTTTACTTCGTTTTTCATTGTATTTTTCAAAAAAGTCGGCATCATCATACACTGTATAGTTCTTATAGGTCATGTCCTCAAAATTTTACCACAATCTAGAGATACGTTAAGATCTAAAGATTGCAAAAGTCTATTTAATTAGGTCGCCATTTTCAGCTCGCAGTCTAGGTCCATAATGTACATACCAATGCAAATGTTTACTTGTTTGATAGTCGCCAATGTTTGATGATATGCGACAACCACCATAGGCATCTTCAAACATTTTTGTCACAAACTTAATTGCTGCGAAGAAATCAAAATTTAATTGTTCTGAATTGGGATAAGTTGAAAGCGATTCAATGTGCGTCTTTGGTATTATTACAACATGCTTTTCCCAATAAGGGTTTGTATGATGAAAAGCGAGCACTTCTTTTGTTTCAAAAACAATATCAACTTTAATTTTACCGGGGATTACTTGTTCGCAATAAAAGTCCTTCATCCTTTTCATTAGTTTTGAATATTACAAGAAGATTGAATCAAACAGAGCAAAGTTCCTCCAGCATCTTAACTCTTTAAAGAGTCAATTTCTTTACCACGCTTTCAAATTGTGGTGGATAATCCACAAACCACATAGCTGCTCTCCTTTTTTCATTACTCCCCTGTATTGTATCTGCAAAAGTATTAACCATAACATTACTACACATTCCATTTGTTCCAATAGCTGTTAACCATTTATACCCTGGAGCTAATTTTATTCCAACTGTATCTTTAAGACGAAAGGGACCTTGGCGCATTATAGGTGAAATTTGGGCAAATACTTCAATTGTATCTTGGACACTTAAAACAGTTAGAAATTGTGCATCAGCAATGTGCTCTATTGATCTATCTTCATTAACTTGAACACCGTAGCCAACTTTTACTGACAAACCATTCCGCACTGCTTCAATTACTTTTTCCTTTTGGCCAAAAATAAGTTCTCCTTGCTCATTGTGTTTATAGACCAATGTCCATCCATAATTAGTTGAACTAATAGGCTTTTCAGAATGACATGCGAATAGAACTAAAACTCCTAAGTGAACCAATAATCTTAACATTCTAATAGTTTGCATCATATTAAACAACTTATGATCAATTCTCAATAAATCATTTTGTATTCAATTATCATTAACAAATTGACACCTAACTCCTTCAACATAATTACTAATTATCCCACCCTGCTGGCCTTTTTGACCGAACAGGTGCAGCTGGCTCAGGCTTCATCTCAAAAGGATTTTCTTTAAGTAGCCGTAAAGCTTCTTTAACTGCGGCTTCTAATTGCGGATCTTTACCTTGCAATACAGATTTAGGATCCATAATCACTTCAATATCAGGAGCGACTCCTTCTCCTTCGACAGCCCATTTCCCATCTACATCAAAGAATCCTCCCCTAGGTGCTACCATTCTTCCTCCATCAATAAATCTGGGCGTATCCCAAGTACCTACTAATCCTCCCCAGGTTCTTGTTCCAACTAAGGGACCAAGATTTTTCATTTTAAACATGTATGGAAGAAGGTCTCCTCCTGACCCAGCGCGTTCATTTATTATCATCACTTTAGGTCCCCATATTCCAGCCATAGGTGTCGTCCAAGGTCGTTTATCTCCCGCTCTACTATTAAAATATCCAATCAATTCTCTGCTCATTACATCGATCATATAATCTGCCGCAGAACCACCTCCATTGTTTCTTTCATCAACAATGACTCCTTTTTTCTCTTGCTGTGAGAAGTAGTATCTATTAAAATTAGTGAACCCACCACCTCCAGTATTTGGCACCCAAACATAGGCCAATTGACCGTCTGACATTTCGTCTACTATTCTTCTATTGTGTTCCATCCAATCTATAGACCTAAGTGATCTTTCGCTACTTACTGGCTTTACCAAGATTTGTTCTTCTTTCACCCCAGCTGAAGATTTGATGCCCAATCTTGTAATTTGGCCAGCAGTCTGCTCAAACAATTTATAAATATTATCCTTTCCGCTTAGTGTGATCCCATTCACCGAAGTGATGTAATCTCCCTCCTTGACGGCAAGTCCAGGGCTAGAAAGAGGAGCTTCAGTATTTGGATTCCAACTTTCACCATTATAAATTTTTTGGATTTTATACATCCCATTTTCAATCGTATAATCTGCCCCAAGCAATCCAACAGCTACCCGATCAATATCAGGCATGTCTCCTCCAGAAACATAAGAATGACCAATTGCTACTTCTCCACTCATTATATCTACTACATAGTTCAAATCTGTACGATGTCTCACATGGTCAATCCAAGGAGCATACCAAGACCAAACCTTTTCCCACGGAGCACCGTGCACATTTTCCACATATAAAAAATCACGCATATACCTCCAGCCTTCTTTAAAAATCTGATGATATTCTTCCTGAGGGTCAACTTTAATTTTAGCATCTATTTTAAGTCCATCTTCTTCACTATTGGGTTTGTCACTCAAAGAAGAAATACTCCAATTCCCTCCATGGAAATACAAAACATGTGAGCCATCAAAGCTTGTAACTATATTTCTAATCCCATCTGCATAGTCTTCTAATTCTTGTTTTTCAAAATTATATTTCTTGAGTGCCGAAGGCCCAGAATTATCTGTATGTAAAACCATCACATTTCCAGATGGCGCTCTGTCCAATGCATAATAATTTCCTGATACATCTGGTACTGCAATAACTCTATTTTTAATTCCAGTAAAATCAATTGGCTTAAACGAAGGCGTCTCTGTTTTTTCTTCATCCTTCTCTGTAGACTCAGAACTTTTATCTTTTTGACCTTTAGCATCCCTATCTAGTTCTTCCTCATCACTCTGCAAAGCTAATGGGGATGCTCCATCTGCATGTAACACTGATACATACAATGTCCTGGACAGTTCAGGATCATAGGAACTCATATCTAACCATCCACTAGCCAATCCATAATCAGTACTTGCCAGAAAATAAAGATATTCTCCTCCTTGGTCAAAAACTGGTGTTACAATATCCGCTAAGCCATCAGTGACCTGATGAATTTTTGCTCCTTGCGTATCATAAATAAAAATTGACTTAAAATGTGAGTCTTGCTGCTTAGCATAAACAATGTATCTGCTATCAGGCGACCACTTTGGGTTCATGCTTCTGTTTGGGTGTGCATATCTATCTGTATCCACTTTCGTAAATGTGCCACTGTTCACTGTCAATATCCACATATCATAGTGTGTATCCGTAAACGCAATTTTTTTCCCATCCGGCGACCAATCTGGCTCAAAGTAAAAACTTGTTGAAGGTCCTTTTATTGATTTTTGAATGCTTCCATATTGATCAGAAATAATAATTTCGTATTCTCCTGATTCATCATTAAACCATGCGATTTGATCCCCTTTTGGAGACCAAATGGGAGTTCTATCTGCAATTCTAGAACTTTGAGTAATTGCCCTTGCACTACCCTC
>CALCMJ010000052.1 GCA_937967615.1 uncultured Saprospiraceae bacterium | reverse complement strand
ATCCATTTACTCTTACAGATGCAAATGGAGCAGCTGTAGTAATTGAGAGTAAGGAAGATCTTGAAGATCTGGATTTAGGATGTTAAAAAGATTGAGTTTATAATATAAAAGCCAGGTTGTTTTCAATCTGGCTTTTTTTATGGAGAAGCAACAAAAACATGCATTGCAATTTCCTTAAAACATTTAATGAAATGTGAAATTCTTTTAAATACTAAGCTATGCTGTTAAAGTGGCATTAAAGCTTTCCGCTAATACAGAAATGTAATTGAGAATATAGAAATTGATAATACTAATCAGTAAAATTAATTCCTATGAAGACAATAATACTTTTCTTAATGATCCTTAGCCGTTCTATGTTCTTAAGTGGACAGCATATTAGAAATGACATATATCAGCAAGATCCACACATTCAGCTTGGAGATAGTTATTACGGGTCTGATCTAAATGGTTTGACGTATATGATGAACGATTTGCAGACTACAGATTCCGTACTTTATACCCAGCTTTATCCTAAATTCCAAACCTTGCAAAACAAAAAGAAAATGGCAATCACAGGTCTCGTAATTGGAGCCGGAGCTGGATTAGTAACAGGGATAGTGGCCTTGAATAATACTGAAAATTTAATTAGCCTATCATTGCTCTCTGGTGTATTCACGTTGACAGGAGGACTTTTATATGGAATTAATATGGTGCGTTATACGGATGTGCTAAACTTTACAAATGAATTTAATAGAAAATCAACAGGGGATAAAATACTCTTAACTGTTCGTCCTAAAGTAAATTTTATAAACAACACCTCAGGAGGGGTATCGTTGAGTTTAAGATTTTAGATTCCTTCATTAGTTTATATCGTAGAAAAATTCTATCGCAGTTAGTGTTTATATTGATGAGGAGCATGGTATCGTCTTTTCATCATATTACAACTATGAAACAACATACTGCGAGTAGAAAGGCTAGGGGAGCAAAAACAAGTTTTTCAAATTTATGATTCGATAAGATATTCCCAATAGCAGATAAAGAAAAAAGTATTGCCATTAGCCAGAATAGAATATTGCTAGTTTGCTCAGTAAGAAAGTGCGGAGTGTTCAAGACGCGATCAAATGCTACCCATAGGAAAAATATAAGTACTATTGTAGAGGGAATTTCAAATCTATACATGTCTTTGTCTGACGTTAACCTCCCGCCCCAAACAAAGGTATAAGGTATCCATTTTAGGATTATTGCGATGTGCATAAGGATAAATATAAGTAGTAAACAAATAAGAAATATTTCTGATAATGCTACCATATTAATGCCAATTGAATCCTAAACTTATAATATTGCTAATTCCTTTTCTTCTTGTTCCATCCTCAAGATCTACTTCTCCGGCAAAGATGCGATATTGTATATCTAAGACAAAATTCTTCTTCCGCCAAAGTTCGTAACCAGTTGCAGTGGTCAAGGCGGGAAAGCCAAAATTAAAGTCTGCATTAGATGGGTCGGTAACCGTCCAAAAAGCGGGAGCATCCATCCCTATCCCTATACCACCAAGAATCCACCATTTGTTCTTAAGCCAATACTGGGTTGAAATACAAATCCCTTCATTAGCTCGCGTTTCTCCAAGATCAGAATAAATAGATCCAGGAATCAACAATTGGAATGCTAGACGATTGTTAAGCAAATAGCCAATTCTAAGATTTGGAAATGAACTGACAAATTTATTTTCTGCTGAGTTCTGAGATGATAGATGCAAAACTCCTGCTCCTATGCTGGTTCCAAAAGTCAGGCCACTCCGTTCAACATTTACTGAGGGGTCAAGTGTTTGCGCTTTAAGATGGATAAAGAATCCGAAGAAAAAAATAAGACAAAGAACTTTCTGCATGATTATATGATTTTTATGAATCAATAAATTATACTTCAAAGTTCGGTGGATTCATTCTAGAATCTTTTAACATAGGGTAAAAAATTAATCGCGTGCTTTTCTGATTCTACTTAAACTCTGTGGGGTTATGCCTAGATAGGATGCGATGTGATTCTGTGCAATGCGATTGCTTATATCTGGATAAGTTTCTAGGAGGAGCTTGTATCTTTCTTCCGCTGTTTTCGTAAGTAATTCTATTTGTTGGTTTTGTTTGTCTACAAATGACATTTCAGCTGAGATCAGTCTTATAATACTTCCTACACTTTTCTGTGTGAGCAATTTATAATCACTTGCAGTCATTCTTAGCATCTCAGAGTGTTCTAATGCAATTACTTGGAGTGGAGTGGGCCTTTGGGTGATGAGTGACATATAGTCTGTGCAAAATTGTTTATCAAATGCAAAGTCTAAGCAGACGAAATTACTTTCTTTCCAGAGAAAAATTCCCGCACTTCCTCTAAGGATAAAATAGAAATATTTCTCGATGGAATTTTCCTTCTTAATTACTTCGTCTTTCTTAAAGTGTACCGCTTCACAGGAATCTGTAAACTGTTTCCATGCTTCAAGAGGCGCATTGAATTCTTTATCAAAAGTTGATTTTAGTATTTCTGCGTAGTTGTTCTCTAAATTCTTTTCAGGCATTGCACTAAGATACGCTTATCCTGTATTCAATTTGTGCTAAGTATTATGGATATTTATATGAACTTATAAGCAATATATGGATAGAGCTATATAGCAATATCTTCAACTTTTGGCTTATTCCTGAGTAAAGGGGCTTTGGAAAATAATGCAAAGCCAAACGTAAGTACACCTAGTCTACCTATAAACATGAGTAGAGAAAGAACAATTTTACTTTGATTGCTTAAGTCCCCAGTCATCCCCGTGGAAAGCCCAACGGTGCTTAAGCAAGAACTGACCTCAAACAATATGTTTTCAAAAGGGAAGCGTTCTCCCTCAATAAATAATATTGCCCAAGTTCCTAATAGTAGTATAAAGATGTAGAAACAAACAGAAGAGACTGCTAGATAGATATTTGACCCTGGGATTTCATTGTTGAAAAATGTAACATGTTTCTTGCGCTGTAAAACGGATTTTAAAACTGCAAATATTGCTGTAATCGATGTGGTTTTAATACCACCACCCGTTCCTGCAGGTGAGGCACCTACAATCATAACGATGATCATGATAAAAATTGCCGCATTGTTCATTGCACCAATATCGTAGTTATTAAATCCAACAGTTGTATGCGCAGAAATACTTTGAAACATAGATAGTTTTAGTCCTTGCCATCCTTGAGACGAAAAATAGGAATCTGAAAAGTATAGACTTATAGATGCGCTAATCCAAATGATAAAAGTTGTAAAGAGAATTATCTTGGAAGTCAGGGTGATTCTATTTCGTTTGCTAACGAGTTTCATCCAGAAGTCTAGAAGAACAATAAAGCCAATTGAACCTAAAAGAGAAAGGCACATGATAGTTGTTGTTATCATAGAATTTTCACGAAATGAACTCATTGAATCGTCGAACAAACTAAAGCCTGCCGTACAAAAGGCTGAAATGCTATGAAAAATTGCAAGCCATATAGGGTTGCTCATGTTTAATTCCTTAAATCCTTGGTAAAGAAATACAGCGCCAATTATTTCAACTAAAAGAGTAAAGATGAAGACACTATATATGAAGGACTTTAATGGATATTTTTGAGGTAAATTAAATTCCAATTTTAATAAACGTGCAGATAGGCTCGGAAGTTTTTTGAATTGCTTTAAAATGATAAAAGAACTTAAAGCCATATAGCCTATCCCGCCAAGTTGTATAAATATTAATCCAATAAATTGTCCTAAGACATTATACGTTTCAGCAAAGTTGCTGGGTGCTAGACCTGTTGTACTAGTTAATGAAACGGCGAAAAAAAATTGATCTGTAATGGAAGTTGAGCCAGTACGACAAAAGGGTAGTGCGAGTAAAATGAAACATAGAAATGTTAATGTGCAATAGCCATATATTAATAAAGTAACTAAAGATTTTTCATCAGTATTTCTTGATATTAGCCATGTTTTAAATTTACTCATAATTTACGCTAGTACTAAATTATGCAATTGCAAGCTAATTGTATGTAACTCATTTAGTTTTCAGTCATTTGGACATAGTGTTTAGATTTACATTAGGTAATCGAGTGCATCAGGCAGAATTTCTACTCGCATTGATATTGCCATATAATGAACGTGTAACTATTTTTTCGTATAGCTCTTTGAATTCAGAATTTTGCTTAATAAGGAATAATGCATTTTGCTGAATCACTAATAGAGGCAATACGATTTGTTCTCTAATTTTGATAGATTCTTTGGACACAAGTTCGTTTTCCATAAGAGCTTTATGACCAGAAATTTCTAACAGCATATTTTTAGATAATTCACATTCATCTTTAAGTATATTCCAGAATTCTCCAAATTCAGAATCTTTGGACATATACTTAGTGAGCTTAAAATTTGTTTTAGAAAGAGACATCATGCTATTCATCATCAATGCTCTGAAGAACGGTTCTTCTTTGAATACGTGTTTTAATTCATCTAGCCTCCCTTGGTCTACAATATTTTTAATTGCTGTACCTAAGCCAAAATACCCAGGAACATTCTGCTTTAATTGATTCCAGGAACCTACAAAGGAGATTGCACGTAAGTCTGACAGAGTCAATTTTTCTTTCTTGCCACGCTTCCCTGGTCTGCTGCCAATATTTGCTTTTGTATAGTATTTCAAAGTGCTGCGTTGTTCTAAATAGCTGATGAATTTATCATGCTTTTTTAATGCTGAATATTTAATGAAACTGTATTCAGAAAGTTCTTCGATGAGTTGACGGTGTGCATCAGAGATATAATGTTCTTTTCCAGGAATATTGTTATTTAATCCCGCAGTAAGCAATTGCTCTGCATTGTGCATAAACTGTTCTCTCGTACCATAAGTACTTGTAATGGTTTGGCCTTGTATTGTCAGTTGAATCTCATGATTGGCAACATCTTTAGTCTGCGCAGCATAAAACTTATGTGTTTTACCACCACCTCTCGCAGGTGGACCTCCTCTACCATCAAAGAAGATTGCCTTAATTCCATGCGTAATGCACACCTTGCTCAGTGTCTCTTTAGTTTTCAAGATTGACCAATTCGCTTTTAAATATCCTCCATCTTTGGTGCCATCTGAAAACCCTAGCATGATAGTTTGCTTTTCTTTTCTTCGTTGAATGTGATCGCGATAGATTCCATTACTTAGCAAGCTGCCCATTACATCTTTTGCATTTTCCATACCCTTCATCGTTTCAAATAATGGAATAATGTCAAAAGTAATCTCTTCTGTTTTCCAGCCGCACCATCTGAATAATCCAAAGACAAAGAGCACTGAAAAAATATCTTCAGAATTACTTATGATATAGCGGTTACATCCTGCCTCGCCATTTTTTTGCTGAATAGATTTTAGTTGTTTGATGTTAGTGATAATATCTTTTGTCCTTTCTTCATTGTAATCCTCTGCTTGTATGCTTAATTTTTTTTCGAGTAGAAATTGGATAAGTTCTGCTTCACTGAGTTCGTCTAATTTATTCTTAATTAAGCCTTCTTTTTTTAGAATTGCCTCAATAGCTAAATAGTGTTTGCTGTGGTCTTCGCGTATGTCGAGGGAGGCAAAACTTGTTTTGAAAATATGTACCCTGTCTATAAGCGCATTCAGTTCGTTTAAGTATAAACTATGGTAATCACTTATTAGAGTTTTTTTAATGGCAGATAACTTTTCAATTATTTCTGAATAAGAAATTGTATTATTTGGATTAAACATTGCTTTGTAGAGACTATCACTCAGCTTGCTTAAATTTTCTTGCAGACCCTGGAAACTAAGCTTTTTACGAAGAGCCTTTAGATCATTATAGTAACACTTCACTATATTAATTCTGAGTTCCTCTGCTACCTTTGCAGTGATTTCAGCAGTTACATTCGGGTTACCATCGCGGTCGCCTCCTGGCCAAAAACCCAACTTGATAATATCGTAATTGCTAAAGTCTTCATTGTTTGTATTGCTTTTAATGTATTGAAATAAATCACCAATTGCATCATAATATGTCTTCCTTAGAATGTGAATAATGTTCCTAGCTTCATTCAATGGAGTTGGCTTTTTTGCATTTACTAAGGACGTTAATCCTAACTGCTGCAGGGTAATGTCAATTTCATCTATCTGATTATTGTCAATTAGTTTTCTCAATTCAGCAATAATGTCTAGCACGTTGGATGTGTAAAATTGTGTGGGATGTGCAGTGAGAACAATGCGTGCACTAAACGTTTCTAATTTCTTTGTAATCTTATCCCTTTGCGTATTTTCTTCGAGTAACTTAAAATAATCTTTTATTGAAAGGGAATCTGTTAACTCTTGTAACTTAGGAAAGGCAGCGTCTTCTACACTATCGTAAAGTACAACTTGACGTTCTACATATTGAATGATCTTAAACATGAAATCTATGCGTTCACGCTCATCAGATAAATCAACGAAATTAGTGAAAAACACTTCTAAGATTTCTTGTGGACTTTTCCCTTCCTCTAAGCCTTTTTCACATTGATCTATTAAAAGGGGTAGGAGCCTTCCTGTGTTTTTTATATCACCAAAGGGTAGACTCAGAAAAAGACTATTGTAAATCGCAAAGGTGTT
>CALCMJ010000051.1 GCA_937967615.1 uncultured Saprospiraceae bacterium | reverse complement strand
ATGATACCTACGATACAGATTGTAACTGCGTAGGTACGTTCGAAGATACAGATGGCGATGGAGTTTGTAACGCTGACGATATCTGTGAAGGAGGTGATGACAATGCAGATGCAGACGGCGATGGTATTCCTGACTTCTGCGATGATTGTGATGCTGTCTTAATTGGAACAGCTTGCGATGACATGGATGCCTGTACTATAAATGATACCTACGATACAGATTGTAACTGCGTAGGTACATTCGAAGATACAGATAGCGATGGGGTTTGTAACGCTGACGATATCTGCGAAGGTGGTGATGACAATGCAGATGCTGACGGCGATGGTATTCCTGATTTCTGCGATGATTGTGATGCTACGGATCAAGATATGGATGGGTTTTCTGAATGCGATGGAGATTGCGATGATAATGATGATACAGTAAATCCAGATGCAATAGAAATTTGTGATGGTATTGATAATGACTGCGATGGGCTCATTGACAATATAGAAGAATGCGGTGAGATCGACTATTGCGATATTCCAGAGCTTGCTTGCGTAACTGTTTCTACTAAATGTATTACCGTTTCCTTATTTGAATTAAGCACAGACGAAGATGGGAACACTGTATATTGTTGGTCAGTAACGAATGATTGTAAAAAGGCATTGTCACATATTACATTTGAATTAGCACCTCCTCATGAAGCTTTAGAGCCTCAAGATGATAGTATCTACTCTGGTTTACATAACGATTATTATGTAGAAAACCCTACAACGAATCCATTCTATGGGATCAAATTTGAAACTATAGGTGAAGGAATCAAGAAAGGAGAATGTGATTATTTCTGCTACACCCTCGATGGTGATGCACCCATACTATCCTCAATAACTGTCCAAGCCAAGCTTGCAAATAAAAGGTACACTGTAGAAATTCCTACAGAAAACTGTGACGACCAATTACCGATTGCACCTGAAACAAGCGTTGAGAATAGAAGGATTAGTGAAGATAAGCTTCAAGAGCCAAACGTGTTCCCAAATCCTTTCAGAGATGGCTTCTACATTGAAAACGTATCTGGATCAGCGTGGGATTATTATCTTACTGACCCAGTGAACGCATTAGTGAAAAAAGCACAAATAACTAGCAATGAAAGTATTCACTATGTACCATTCTCTGATATGCAAGAGGGAGTGTATATACTCCATCTGATCTCAGATGATACCCATGTAAGGAAGAGAATTTTCCATATTAAATAGAAACCACAGAGGCTGTCAAAAAGACAGCCTCTGTTTTTGTTTTGAATCCTAAGAAAGTTCTAATTTTGTGGCATGGATCCAAACGAGATAATGATTGAAGATTCTTGGAAGAAAGTGCTATGGGATTACTTTTCTACAGACAATTTTGACGCTATCAGTGTATTTTTAAAAGAAGAAAAAGAGAGTGGAAAACTCATATACCCACGTGGAAGTCAGATATTCAATGCCTTCAATACAACCCCATTTAAAAATGTAAAAATTGTAATCCTTGGGCAAGATCCATATCATAACCCTGGCGAAGCAATGGGCCTTTGTTTTTCAGTGCCCAAAGATGTACGCGTACCACCCTCACTTAAAAACGTCTATAAAGAACTCGCATCAGACATAGATTTTACTATTCCTAACCACGGAGATCTGACATCATGGGCTCAGCAAGGGGTTTTTCTATTGAACGCTATATTGACTGTTGAACATAAAAAACCTGCTTCTCATAGAAAAATAGGTTGGCAAGAATTTACTGATCATGTGATAAAAACAATTTCTGACAAGAGAGATAGTGTTGTTTTCCTTTTATGGGGTAATTTTGCAAAAGGTAAACGTGATTTGATTGATACAGATAAGCATTTAGTTCTTGAGTCAGCACACCCCTCGCCTCTCGCTAGAAATGCTTTCTTTAACAATAATCACTTTTCAAAAGCAAACCGCTTTTTAGAAGAAAAAGGTTTGGAAACAATAAAATGGAATACATTATGACTAGAGCTGCCATCACAATTGCATTTTTTGGTGTTCTTTTTTGTCTGCTTTCTGTAGTTCTTGGTGCAATGGCTGCACACATGGTAAAGTCTCAATTTGGACCATCAGCATATGATACCTTTGCTTTAGCATCGCAATATCAATTCTATCACGGACTAGGCTTATTAGCGCTTGCCGTTTTTCAGAATAAATACAAAAACAACTATTTTACTCTTGCCTTCATTTGCTTCAGCATAGGCATTCTACTTTTTTCTGGTTCGCTATACTTACTTGCTCTTAAAAGCATAATACTCCCTAGCTTAATTAAAATTTTGGGACCTCTTACTCCTATAGGAGGGATCTTCTTTATTATTGGTTGGATATTTTTTCTAATTGGAATTGTAAAATCAAAAGCCCATGTCAAAACTCTATAATACTTTCATTTCAAAAAGTCAGCAAATTGCCGACATCGGAAATTCTATTGCTGTTCTGGGATGGGACAAAGAAGTAAACCTTCCTAAAGGTGCAGCAAGATTTAGATCCCAACAAATTTCTACACTCGCAACTCTAGCCCACAGTTTTGTCGTAGACAAAAAGTATAAAACCCTTGTAGAAAAATTGAGCAAGGATAAGAGCTTGAATAGATTTCAAAAAAAGAATGTTCTTCTTACTTTAGAAGAAATTAACAAAGCAACAAAATTTGATTCTGCCTTTGTAAAAAGAAGGTCAGAACTAATTTCTAAGGCTTACCACGATTGGGTAAAGGCAAAAGAAGCAAATGACCATACTATATTCCTTCCCGCTTTAGAAGAAATTGTCGCACTCAAAAAAGAAGAGGCTGAGATCATTGGATACAAAAAACATCCCTATGATGCACTACTTGATATTTATGAACCTAAACTTACCGTTGATAAATTAGATGGTCTATTCACCCCCCTTAAGAAAGACCTTAAAAAGATTATTCGTAAGATCAACACAAAAAAACAAGTTGATAATACCTTCCTATTTAAGCGATACGGAAAAAATGCACAATGGGAATATGGAATAGATATCTTAAACCAAATAGGATATGATTTCAATATTGGTCGGCAAGATGTTTCCATACATCCGTTTACAACTAGCTTTTCTCCACAAGATGTTAGAGTAACAACAAGAATAGATGAAAACGATTTTTCTAACATGCTCTGGAGTTGTATTCACGAAGGTGGACATGCATTGTACGAGATGGGACTACCTACTGAACAGTATGGACTCCCATTAGGTGAAGCCGTTAGTCTGGGAATTCACGAATCACAATCTAGACTATGGGAAAATAACGTAGGGAGGAGCTTGACATTTTGGAAGCACAATTTTAAAACGCTAAAAAAGAAATTTCCTAAACAATTAAAAGGGATTTCATTAACTAAATTCTATAAGGCGATAAATAGAGTTGAACCTAATCTTATACGTACTGAAGCAGATGAATTGCATTACCACTTTCATGTTATCATTCGGTATGAAATAGAGAAAGAACTTATGGAGGGTAAAATTTCAGTAAATGACATCAATAAAACGTGGAATAAAAAATATAAATCATATCTAGGACTTACAGTTCCTGACGATGCAAGAGGCATGCTGCAAGACATACATTGGTCACATGGCAGTTTCGGTTACTTCCCTACGTATTCCATTGGTTCACTTTATGCTGCTCAGCTTTATAATACTGCTAAATCTGATATAGACAATTTGGAAGAACAAATAGCAAAAGGCAACAGCTCCCAACTTCTAGATTGGCTAAGAGAAAAAGTGCATAAGCACGGAAGAATGTATTATCCTGAACAACTATGTAAACGCATTACTGGCGAAGGCTTAAATTCAAAACATTTCCTCAAATATGCCAAAGAAAAATACGCTGATATCTACAGAATTCAATAATTTGCAGGCAAATACATATTATGAAAAAATATATTGTGTTAACATTCTTTCTTTGCTGTAGTTTTCTATTATCAGCACAGTATTATGACACATCAATAGGCTTAAGAGCAGGCACTGGATTTAATGCAAGTGGCAAAATGTTCCTTTCAGAATTGACTGCCGTAGAAGGAATCGTTGGGCTATATAGTTTTGGAAAATTCAATGCAATTGGCTTAACTGCCTTATATCAAATCCACAATCCAATTAATAACAGAGATCACCAATTGTCCTGGTATTATGGTGGAGGCGGCACAGTTATAACTGGCAATCAGGCTACAGCCATTGGAATAAATGGCAACATCGGGATAGAATATGTATTTCAAGATCTACCTATAAACTTTTCAATAGATGCAATTCCCACTTTTTTCTTTGGGAATGACAATGGCTTTGACCCTTCTTTTAGTGCGGCGATAAGATACATTTTGCAATAATAAAAGCAACTAATTTTTTCAACTCGAGCCAAGCTTATGTACATATTGCAGTAATAATTCTGCCCCCATTTTTGACAATACGTATTAAAGTAGCAAAAGGGAATTAAGACTTGGGCGTGCCCATTCGTTCGTTCACTCACTCAAGGTCGCTACCTTACAGACTCCCTATTCGGTCGGCCCCTTTGGGTCTGGACAGCTAATAATAAGAACACATTAAAGCAGAAAATTCCATTATGCTTGCACTTGCCTTTGAACGTGCACTTACATACACTGTCCACCTTCCAGGCAGCTCACGCGGACAATAACATAGAATTTGCAAGGTACGATCTATGTAAATAGATAAAGGTGACAATAAAAAACCTAAGTAGACAGACCGGTCTGTTTTTTCTTTGTGATCGAACTTTAAGTCATGATTTGCTATGATGATAATATAAGCACACCCACAAATTGCTGGGTTCCTTGGATCATAAAAATCATATACTGCCCAATGGGACCTGACCAAGTGCTTTTATCATAAGGGATTGCGGATTAATGCGACATGGCAGATGAACTATATAAACTAATAAATTACCAATTACCCGGCCTGAAGAGTTTTAGATAGAAAAGTATTGTAAGCGGTTAAAAATCATTAACTCCCTGAGTCTTGCATCCATTCCTAGCTCTAAACCCTAAACATTAAGTCTTGAAAATCCCAATACCTCAAAACCTTACCTTAACGAATTATTATCACATCCATAACTTCCATTAACACGCCCAAATACGCTCTACGATAAATATTTCCTAACCATCTAAATCGTAGAGCTATGAAAAAGATCACATTTTACTTAACAGCAATGTTATTTCTGAGCTCATTAGTTATGGAAGCTCAGATCCATCTAGGAATAAGTACTGGATACCATAATGCCGGCACTAAAGTGGCATCCGGAATCTCAGAAACTATCCTTCCAGATTTTCAGAACATAGGAAATGCAACTATAGGACTTACTGCAGAGTTTGGTCTTGATGACTATTTAAGTCTTGTAACTGGAGCACACATGAAACAAAAGGGATTTGACATGAAAGCCGGAACAGCATTCGACGCACTTGGTTTAAGTATCCCAGTAGGTGTCCGTATTGAAAACAAATTAAATTACATTGAAATACCCTTACACCTTAAATATGGATTTGGCAATGAGAAATATAAAGCATTTATTTCAGCTGGACCTTCCTTATCTATTGGACGTCATGGTTCTATAAAAGCATTTGCAACAAGTTTCATTGACATAGAATTGGCTGACAGAGCGATTGACTTTTCTGATCCAATGTATAATAAAACAAATATTAACGGTGACATCACATTGGGAGGTGAAATGAAATATGGAATTGGAAAATTACAAGCAGGTATTTCCTACGGGAGAAGCTTTGGGAAATTCTTACAAGACAATGCTTTAAATGCAGACCTAACACATAGCGGAACTACATTTAGTATTGGATACAGCATAGCTCTTTGAAATTGACTTAATGACAAGTTCATAAAGTTGATATGGTTCATTATTCGTAGGGATACAGATTTGTGTCCCTATTTTTTTTTGACGTAAGAGAAAGTAAAATACTACTCGTCTACTTTTTCCAAACGATTTCTATACCAGATAACACCCAGCGCAAAAACCAATAAATAAGGCGTAGCAAACATATAAAGTATCCCTCTATTCAATCCCTTTCCAGCAGAACCTCCTGCTTCAAGATTGGACTCTGCTGACATTTTACACATAGGACACTGCGCTGAAAGATCGTCTATTCCTATCAGCAAGAACGCTAAAACAAGAATAAGACTAATGGATATTGTAATTATCTTTTTCATATTATGAATAACAAGGTCTAAGCATTATATAAATCAATGGTCCAGTAATTGAAACATAAAACCAAATAGGCCAGACTTTTTTAGCCATACTCCTATGTGCCTCTATTTGATTCGTATACGCTCTTATAAAGGTAAATAAGATAAATGGAAAAATCACCCCAGCTAGGATAACATGTGTGATAAGGACAAAATAATACACTTTCCTAATCATTCCTTCCTTACAAAAACTCGTTTCTTCTGTCGTAAAGTGATACCCTACATAACATAATAAAAACAGAAAGGAAGTAAGCATTGCCGCAAATATTGCCTTCCTATGGGCTTCAATATTCTTCTTTTTAATTTGGACCAATGCAACTATAAGCAAAATTGAAGTGATAGTGTTAATGGCAGCGTTAACTCCAGCTAAAAAACTGAGATCCATACCAAGATCTATCTTAACACGACGCATCATCCCTATTAATCCCAGGATAAGTACTGTCAGTGCATAAGCCCATAGATTGAGCTTCTTCGCCAACATCATGTTTGGTTCATTCCTCATTCTTCTGTATATCTTTTTTCTCTATAATATCTCTTGCAGGCCTTCTAGGAAAAGAAATGGCAAGCTGCCTGACAAGAGACTTCAGCTCAGCATCCGTATTCTTATAATAATTTCTGACATTCATTTCTTTGTCCACAATGAATGCTGTCTTATCTGTTAAGCTTGCATTATCTGCATTGAATGTCTGATTCACCCATTCTCTATCTTTTGAGAAAACAGAATTATCATACTTCCTATTCCCATTTACTAATTGGAAGGTATATGCTTGTTTAAACTGCTCATAAATCTCATCTAACAAGTCAGTATCTATATCCGCATTTGGTAGAATAACTAGTGAGGTCTTATCTCTAAACATTTCCAAACCAGCAGGAGAAGATATGTAATCCGTTAACTGTCCTTTGACCTCCAACTCTTTACCTAAGGCCTTTCTGAAATCAAGACCCTTTTGTAAGTAGAACCATGATCCCAATGGAAAAACAACTAAGAATAGAAAAAGCGATATGATCTTAACTTGCTTCATACAGTCTGAACAAAATCGATTGGCTTATGTTTTAAAAAAAAAGCTTGATTTTTCAACCAAGCTTCATTCGAATATATTCTTTCTTACATCCTGTCTATTAACTCGGTATGCGTATCTTCCAAGTATCCTGAAGGAATAATTTTCTTTGTGTCTACTTCTATTGCGTCTTTATCCTCTATCCCTTGTCTATTGTTCTTCCAGTAATTTCCTTCACTAAAGAAAGCAATTACAGCCCAAACCAATAAAAACATAGGCAACAAAACTGATTTTACTAAGCCTGGTACCTCATATTTCATGTGCATAAATTCATACACAATAAGATAGGCTTTGACCAAACTCATTATGATCATGACTGCTCCTACTAAAATAGGACTAAGATGAAATCCTTCGATTATATATCCTTTTGCCATTAAAGCAAAAACTACCTCTAATAAAGTCATAGCAGCAAGAACAAGAATTATCTTAAGTGCCCTAGACTTTGACTCTTCATATGATAAATGACTCATGGTCTAAATTTTAAATTAAATAAAATACTAAGAATACAAACACCCACACTAAATCTACAAAGTGCCAATACAGCCCAATCTTCTCAACCATCTCATGGCCGTTCTTCCTCTCCATATATAATCCCGTCGCACTATTAACACAAATGATTATCAAGAATACTACTCCAGATAAAACGTGGAATCCGTGAAAGCCTGTAATAAAGAAAAACAGAGCTCCAAATGCCTTGGGTCCTAATGATTGTTCTTTTATCATTCCAGCATCTGGTCCCTCCGTTACTTTATATTTTAAATTATGCCACTCACCACCATGTTTATGTATCAAGTATGGAGCTCCTGCTTCAAATACATCTCCCTCCTTAATATCATGTCCATCCCCTTCTAAATATACACCGCTTTCTGTATGCGCTGAGAAAGGATTTTCATGGATAGTCATATGCTCTTTAGAGATAAGTGTTGTCCACTCCCAAGCTTGGCAAGCAAGGAATGCTATCCCACCAAAAATGGTAAGGATCATCCAAAACACTACACCCTTATTATTTTCTTTTTGTCCTTCTTGTACTGCCCTTACCATCGTAAACGAACTAAAGAGAAGAACAAAGGTCATGAAGGTTACAAAGTATAATGGCTTATGATGGATATCACCTGGTAGAGATTGGAATACAAAATCTGGAACTGGCCATGTATTCATACTTACACGAAGTGTACCGTAGGCTATCAAAAACCCAGCAAATGTAAATGCATCTGAAACCAAGAAGTACCACATCATTAGTTTCCCATAACTCGCTTTCCAAGGAGGTTCTCCTCCATCCCACTTTGCTTCCATACTATGATCATCGTGATGATCCATATGATGGTCGTCGTGGTGGTCTACGTCATGATGTATAGCTGTATCTGCCATATTATCTTTTATCTATAGAATAATAAAAATCCAAACAAATATATCCACAAGACATCTACAAAGTGCCAATAATTTACCACTAGAGAATATCTTAGAATACGTTTTTCCGTTGCCTTAAATTTTAAACTCAAAGCACTTAATAAGGTTACAAATATCGCCGCAATTCCTCCCAAAATATGCACCGCATGAACGCCCGTGATCAAATAAAAAAATGACCCCGCAACATTCTTCTTCATATCTACTCCCTGCGCAAATAACTGATACCAACCCTTATATTGTAATACTATAAATGCTATTCCTAGAATAAAACTCAATCCCAGTAAAACCTTATAGATATTGTTCTCCTTTTTAAACGCATTATATGAAAAATGCAATGTTATACTACTCAAAATAAGTACAGCAGTACTATAAAAAAATATAGGCGGCATCGCAAACTCTAACCAATCTCCCTGTGCCTGCTTTACTATGAAGGCACTAATAAAAGCAGTGAACATCATTAAAATACTACCAAAGGATAGATACAAAGCAAACTTCTGCGGATGTATCCTACTCCTTAATGGAGAATCTTGTATGTGCATTCTAGCCATCATATCAAAAAGAAACTTAAGACAAGTGGTAAATAAAAGAATGAACTGAACATCAATGTTAATGCCGTCTTCCTACTATTGTTAAACTGAAAGCGTATGCATGCTCCAGCATATAATACCCCAATTATCATTACAAGTATAAATGGCAACAATCCCATTGACCCCATAAAAAAAGGAATCGCTGAAACCACTATTAATACCAAACTATATACAAATGAATGATAACCTAAATTCTTATTTATATTCCCTGCTCCATCAGTAGGCAATAATTTATACCCTGCTTTTTTATAATCATCAAAGGCTAAATATCCTATTGACCAGAAATGTGGAAACTGCCACAAAAATTGAATACCAAATAAAATTAATCCAATCGTTGTAAGCGTCCCTGAATACGCAGTAGTACCTATCAGTACTGGCAAGGCTCCTGGAATGGCACCCACTCCTACTGCAAGTGTACTGTATCTCTTTAAAGGAGTATAGACAAATGCATACAAGATCAATGAAACCATACTGATCATCACCGTCAACGGATTAATAAGTGCTAAGAAAATACTTCCTGATAATAGCAACAAGCCCGCAAATAAAACTGCCGCTGACAATTTTAAACGCTCTGCCGCTAATGGTCTATCCTGCGTACGCTTCATATGTTTATCATAGTCTCTTTCAAGAATCTGATTCAAAACATTTGCCGCACCTGTAATACATATTCCACCCAAAGCTAGAAGAGTAATTATGGGCCAACTGATATTCCCTTGTGCTACTATTAAATAGGATAGAACTGAAGAAATAACTACAAACGCACTCAACCTAAACTTGGTAAGCATCACTAACTCAGAGAACAGTGACCTGGACTCAATAGCTATATCTGTATGTTTGTTTTTATTCAAGTTCTTATTTAAAATGTATTCTAATGTGCATCTCCAGCAATCTCTCCTTCACCCATCTCCTCTGTCTGCATAATATATTCTCTTCCGTCCTTACCATAATCGTAAGGCCATCTATGGACTACCGGTAATTTCCCAGGCCAGTTTCCATGTCCCGTCATGACTGGTGTTGTCCATTCCAATGTACTCGCTCCATACGGATTCTTGTCCTTCATCTTCTTTCCGTGATACATGCTATAGACAAAATTTACTACAAACATCAACTGAGCTGTAAACACTACAATCGCTGCTGTTGTGATAAACTTATTCATATCATCAAAATGCTTAAATGCATCAAAGGCTTCAAAACTGTAGTACCTTCTTGGTACTCCTGCCATACCAATATAATGCATAGGCCAGAAGATTGCATACGCGCCTACCATCGTAATCCAGAAATGTAGCTTGCCTATACTCTCCGACATAAATCTTCCAAACATCTTTGGGTACCAATGATAAATTCCTGCAAACATTCCAAAGAATGCTGCTATACCCATCACGATGTGAAAATGGGCTACTACAAAATATGTATCATGTAACTGTATATCAATCGCCGAGTTGCCAAGGAATATCCCTGTCAAACCTCCCGAGATAAACATAGATACAAATCCTATCGCAAATAACATTGCACTATTTAACCTCAGATTACCTCCATACAAGGTGGTAATCCAGTTAAACACTTTCACCGCAGAAGGAACTGCAATGATCAGGGTAAATATTACAAAGAAATTTGAAATGAATGGATTTACTCCTGACATGAACATGTGATGCGCCCATACTATAAAGGATAAAAATCCAATCGCTAATATTGACATTACCATCGCTTTGTAACCAAAAATTGGCTTCCTCGCATGGACGGCCAAAACTTCTGAAGTCAGACCCATCGCTGGTAATATTATAATATATACTTCAGGGTGACCTAAGAACCAGAATAAATGCTGATACAAAATAGGAGATCCTCCCACCCTATCTAAGGCTTGCCCATTAATGAAAATTTCACTTAAAAAGAAACTTGTTCCAAGGCCTCTATCCATCATAAGCATGAAGAAACCTGACGCAAGTACTGGAAAAGATAATATCCCCAAGATTGCCGTTACAAAGAACGCCCATATTGTCAATGGCATTCTCCACATTGTCATCCCTTTCGTTCTTAGGTTAAGAACTGTTGTTACATAGTTTATACCCCCTAGCAAAACTGACACTACAAAAAGTGTAAGACTCACTAACCAAAGTGTCATTCCTGTCCCCGATCCCGTCGAGGCCTGGGGCAGTGCACTCAGCGGAGGATAGGCTGTCCAACCTCCTGAAAATGGTCCTGTACTTATGAATAAGGAATAGAACATGACTACACTCGCCATAAAAAAGAACCAGTAGGAAAGCATATTCAAAAATGGCGATGCCATATCTCTTGCGCCTAGCTGAAGAGGAATCAATAAATTACTAAAGGTTCCACTCAAACCCGCTGTCAGTACAAAGAAGACAAGTATCGTTCCGTGCATTGTGACTAAGGCATAATAAAAATCCTGTGACAATCTTCCCATCCCATCATTGACAACGATCCATTTGCCTAATAGGGGTTTTAACCATTCTAAACTTTCTTCAGGAAAACCTAACTGCAATCTAAATATGATAGACATACCAGCACCAATGATCGCCCAAAAGATTCCCGTAAACAAGAATTGTCTTGCAATGATCTTGTGATCCATGCTAAAAATATAGTGCATGATAAAGTTTGACTGATACTTATCTCCATGATGGTGATCGTGGAAGTGATCGTCAAATCCCGTTCTTTCTATTTCTAATAATTCTGGATCGTGAATTTCAGCGTGAGCCATATATCTAGATTTAGGATTTTAATGTTATTTCGGTTCTTCTATTATTTTGTCTACCCTCTTCAGTATCATTCGCATCTACAGGCTTTGTCTCGCCATAGCCTTTTGAGTTAATGTTAGCTGAGCTAACTCCCTTTCCAAGTAAGTAATTCAAAACAGACTGCGCTCTACTCTGAGACAGAAGCATGTTGTTTCCATCGTCACCTACTGAATCCGTATGTCCGCCTATTTCAATCTTCTGCGTAGGATATTTTGCAAGTAGTCCTGCTAGATTATCCAATTCATATTTTGATTTTCCTTCTAAGGTTGCTGAACCTGTTTCAAAAAATACATGCTTAAGGTTTAATACTCTATCACCAGCATCCGTCGCTTTCAATGCAGTTTCAAATTCGCTCGTAAGCTCCTTTCCTCTATTTGAGATCTCTACACCCAATAATTTTCCTTTATGTGGATCCTCATCGCCTCCACGTATGTTTTGCAAATAATACGATTGCTGACTCGCTGCCCATTCGTCATACTCGTCCTGTTCTACAATACGCACAATTCTACGCATACTCCAGTGTCCATTTCCACAAAGCTCAGCACAAGCCAACTCATAATTAAAGGCTTCCCATCTCAGTGGAGAATCCGGATCAGTAGGATCATGCAATTCATTCCATTCTGGATACTCACGTAATCCTTGTCTATATTCTTCCGTTGTCTTTATAGGTGTAAAATGAAAGTAAGTAGGTATGCCTGGTACAGCATCCATCTTTACCCTGAAGTGCGGTAAATAAAAGTTGTGTAATACATCTTTAGCATTAATACGCACTCTTACTAATTGGCCCTTTGGAAGTACAATCTCAGATGGCATAAAGTCATCTAAGTTCTTCACATCTTCCCATTCCAAACCAAGACCATTGGTTCCTGAAATTTTTGTAAAATCTTTTGATCCTAGTTTTCCATCTGGTCCAGGATATCTGATATCCCAGGCAAACTGATACCCTGTTGCTTCTATTTCTAAATAATCTACAGTAGGATCTAGATCTGGCATAACTTCATTCCAAACCTGTAAACCTCTGACTACTAGGAATACTAGAACGGCAAATGGTATTGCCGTCCAGATAATCTCCAGTTTTGTATCATGTGGAAAGAAAACTGCTTTTCTTCCTGTTTCTTCTTTGTACTTATACGAAAACCAAAATAAGTAGTAATGCGTAATCACAAATACAATCCCTGTGAAAAATAGAGTTATGTTGAACAAGGAATCAAGACTATAGCCATGTTCAGAAGCAGATGTATGCGGTCCATAACCCAACATAACATTCTTGTAATAAATTGCTGACCAAACACAGCCTACTAAAAACACTACACAAAATACCATCAAGTAAAATGCTTGACGATCATTCTGTTGTCTTTCCACTTCTTCTTCTCCTCTGATCTTAGCGGATAAGTCATTGACCTTACTCAATTGTACAAATACAATTGCAACCAAGATGAAGATTAATAATAATGTTAATAAAGTCATCTGCTAAATTCTATTAAACGTGATGATGTAAACTTTCTTCTAAATAAGGATCATTCTTAGGCACTAAACGCGCTTTTGAAAGAACCATAAAAAATACTAAAATGAACAAACTCAAAAACCCTATCATTGTACCTAACTCTAAAAACCCTGGGAAAGTTGTGCCCAGCACAAACTCTGACGCATGCTCAGCGCCATGTCCTACGGATTCTGCTACACCATGTCCATGCTCTCCAGCATGTTCAGCGCCATGTCCATGGTCGCCACCATGATCTCCATGACCACCCATTGCATGATGTGTATTAATAGCAACTCCTGGCTTAATCATTAAGAAAAAATCTATCCAGTGGCCTACAAATACAACACCTGCTACAAAACCAAGTGATCCAAATTTTCTCTTCGTATCATTACGCATTAAGACAAAAAACGGAAGTATAAAGTTCACAAGTAGATTCCCATAAAACAAAACAGGATACTTGTCAAAACGCTCTTTGAAGTACACTGTCTCCTCTCCAATATTTGCATACCAGATAAGCATGTACTGTGAGAACCATAGATAGGTCCAAAAAATACTAAATGCAAAAATGAATTTTCCTAAATCGTGAATATGTTCTTTCGTAACTTCTGGGTAATATCCTTTTCCTTTTAAATAAATCAATGACAACACAGTAAAACACATCATGGACACAAACCAACTCGCTCCCGTGTACCATGCAAACATTGTACTATACCAATGCGCATCTATTGACATGATCCATTGCCATATCATCGCAGCACTTGAAAAACCAACCAGTGGTAAAAACAATGCTGCATACTTACGCATCTTATGGTGGTGAGAAAAACTTGCGTCTCCATCACTATCTTCTGCTATTGATAGGTTTCTGATTCTTGTCATGAAAAATAACCAGAGTCCTACGAAAACTACCGTGAAGATTAAATAGATATTTTTATTCAAAAAGCCACTCTTCCCTATTAAAATCTGATCATCTTCTGCTACATATGATTTTACATCTGCCCAATGGTATAAATGATTACCATGCATATAAGTGACTAGTGCTATAATAGTCATAAAAACCAAGCCTACTAATAAATTCATACTCATCGCCTCCCACACTCTCTTGAATACAGTGTGCCATCCTGCCCATGCAATTATGCAAACGGATAAGAAAAATCCTGCCATCAATGCTATCCCTGTGAAGAACACAGAATTGTGCAAAAGGTTAGACCAAAATCTGGAATGGAACTCATCATCTACCATCCAAGTCATCCCTAAACAAATTACGCCTAAGGCAATGCCTACTAGCAAGAACATTCTGTGTCTAGCAGTAAACTCAAAATGTGTAGGTGAATCTGAAATATATGTGCTCATCTAGTTAATGTCTTTCTTAGTGATCTATTTGTGCTCGTGTTCTCCTTTAATTTCGTGATCATGGCCTTCATGCTCATGCCCTGAATCATGATCATGTCCATCATGTTCTGTCTTACTATGCGTATCATGTCCATCATTGTCATGTCCATCATGGCTATGACCAGCATCTCCATCATGGCTATGTGATCCCTCATGAGATTCATTTCCTCCTATCGCTTGCGCCATAACTGGTATATCTCCTGCAGGGACTTCTACATTATTCAATGTATTCGTAGTCTGATTATATGCTAAGTTTTTTTCCTTTGCCTGTAACGATCGGATGTAATGAATAACCTGCCATCTTTCTTCATACGAAAGCTTGTCTTTATATGACCCCATCAGGTTTCTTCCCTTCATTATAGAATGATAATATCTTCCGTTAGTTGCTGTAATAAATTCATCTAAAAGGAAATTTGCAGGTGCTACTAAATACTTACCTCCATCCTCTCTTGCTAAATACCCTGCACCATCTGCATTTTCTCCATGACAAATCGCACAAAATGTATTGTATAAATCTTTCCCAGTAGCTAATCCAGAATCTGTGATCTTGAATGGATTATTTACCACATCGCTCATTGCTCTTAAGCGCTCTTCTTCTGTGTCTCCATAGTTATAAGCTGAACTTGCACCTTTGGCTCCAGCTCCAGTATAAGGAACAGTTCCTGCTACAGGATGTCTTGGCTGAACCATTTTGTAATACTCATCTTCTGTACCCCATGTATTATTATAGTAGTAATTATAATAATTCGCTTCATAAGCAACTGAGTGAGCCATGTCTGGCATGTATTCACTTCCTGTAGTATTTCCTCCAGGCTGCTGACAAGCACTTACCATCATAACACAAGCTATAATTGTAGCGAATACATATATTTTAAAATTTCTTTTCATTCTTATAATACTTTGGAATGCACCTCAGTCGCTCCTGTGCTGTTAAAAAATGATTCCGCTTCTCCTCTGCCTACTTCTGTTTCATCAAAAGCAATGCAAAATTTGTCATCTGTAATTCTATCATCTAAAACCTTATTCGTAACCCCAGGACCTAAGCCACATAGGATGTAAAATGTAAAGGTCATACCTACTGCAGCAAACAAAACTGTAAGCTCAAATGTGATAGGGATAAATGCTGGTACTGACCAGTAGGGTTTACCACCAAAGACGATAGGCCAATCTTTAGTAAAAATCCATGTCATTCCTAGAAATGCTGTAAGCGTTCCTAAAAGACCATAGACAAAACCTGCTATATGCAATCTTGATTCAGATAAGCCTAGTAAAGGATCTAAACCATGTACGGGAAATGGACTAAAGACATCCATAATTTCAAGATGTTTTGAATTCGCATGCTTTACAGCAGCCATCATATCTGTCTCATCATTGTACAGCCCGTATGTTATTTGTTTTCCAGCCATATTCGACTATTCGTATTTTCCGCCAATTAATTTATCCTGTAATGCTTGCAACTCACTCCATCTTCCTTCCGCTGCTAATCTTGCTTGATCAGCCCAACTTATAGGGTCATTCCCCGCAAAGTTTCCCTGTGCTTCATCAAGAATATTTTGTATCACGTCTATATCCATTTCAGAAAGTGCTGCGAAGGATTTTATTCCTACACCGTTTAATGCTCTCTCCGTCTTAGGACCTATCCCTTCTATCTTTGTTAGATCGTCTTGAAGTCCTCCATAATCAGGAATATTGTAGCCCTTTGATTTACTACCGTCATTAGATACTGTACTGTGGACTTTTGTTTCATGCCCAGTCTCTACATGAGATCCATGATCATCTATATGACCACCTACGCCACCACCATGTCCATGCTCATGTCCATGATATATCGCATTAGGACCCGTGTACTGATCTCCAGCTGTCTTAAGGATACTCTTTACCTCTGCAACTGCAACAACAGGTGCTACTCTACAGAAAATTAAATAGAGCGTGAAGAATAATCCCATTGTCCCTATAAAGATTCCTATCTCTACCCAAGATGGAGAATATAAAGACCAACTTGATGGTAAATAATCTCTTGCTAATGTGGTTGCAATAATTACAAATCGCTCAAACCACATTCCTATATTGATCAAAATTGAAATCCAAAATGTAACAGTCACATTCCTTCTCATCTTTCTACTCCAAAATATCTGAGGCGATACCACATTACAAAACATCATCCCAAAATATGACCACCAATAAGGTCCAAATGCTCTATTAAAAAATGCAAATTGCTCGTATACATATCCTGAATACCATGCAATAAATAATTCTGTCAGATATGCTACCCCTACAATGGTTCCTGTTACTACAATTACCTTATTCATGGACTCAATGTGCCCAATGGTGATGTAGTTTTCTAAATGCAAAACCTTTCTTGTGATGATCATCAATGTAAGTACCATCGCAAAGCCTGAAAAAATCGCTCCCGCAACAAAGTATGGAGGGAATATTGTTGTATGCCATCCAGGAATTACTGAAGTGGCGAAATCAAAACTTACAATCGTATGCACAGAAAGTACAAGTGGTGTTGCTATCCCTGCTAATACTAAACAGAGTGCTTCCCACCTTTGCCAATGCTTAGCAGAACCTGTCCATCCAAACGAAAGGAAATTATATATCTTTTTTCTAAAGCCTGAAGCTCTATCTCTTACCGTTGCAAAATCTGGAACTAGACCTGTATACCAGAACAATAAGGAAACCGTAAAGTATGTTGAGATGGCAAATACATCCCATAGTAGTGGTGAGTTAAAGTTAGGCCACAATGGCCCTCTCGTATTTGGATAAGGGAAAATAAACATCGCCATCCAGATACGTCCCATGTGAATCAGTGGGAATAATCCAGCACACATTACCGCAAAGATTGTCATCGCCTCCGCTGCCCTGTTTACACCTGTTCTCCATTTTTGTCTGAACAATAAAAGGATCGCAGAAATCAATGTTCCTGCATGCCCAATTCCAATCCACCAAACAAAGTTGGTAATATCCCAACCCCATCCAACAGTTCTGTTCAAATTCCAAGTACCTATTCCATGCCAAATCGTCCAAAGAATACAAAATATCCCAAAGGCTAAAACAGAAACAGATAAGATAAAACCAATTATCCATGCCTTACCAGGAGTCCTTTCCGTAGGGGAAATTAAATCCTCAGTAATCTGATGGTAGGTCTTATGACCCTGTACTAATGGTTCTCGTATTACACTAATAGGACTACTCATTCCTAATTTTTATATTGATTATGCATCCATTGTTTCGTCACGATTATTCACTTTCATCGTGTACGTTACGGATGACCTAACATTAATTTCTTCTAAGGCAACATAGTTGAGATCTGACGCAAGCTTTTTGCTCAGTTCACCACCTTTATCGTTTTGATCTCCAAATGTGATCGCTCCTGTAGGACATGCTGACTGACAAGCTGTTCTTACATCACTACTCGTTAATCTTCTTGCCTCACTCTTTGCAGTAAGTTTTCCTTCTTGAATTCTCTGAACACAGAAACTACATTTTTCAATAACACCTCTCGCTCTTACTGTCACGTCTGGATTCAATACCATACGTGTAAGATTGTCTGCACCATAAGGCACCTCCTCACCATTCAACTTCACCTGATTCGCAGGGAAAATATCCGCCGTTGTATAATCATACCAGTTGAATCTTCTTACTTTAAATGGACAGTTATTTGCACAGTATCTTGTTCCTATACATCTGTTGTATGTCATTTGATTCAGCCCTTCTGCACTATGGTTCGTTGCATTCACAGGACATACATTTTCACATGGTGCATTATCACAATGCTGACACATCAATGGCTGATAAACTGTATTCGGACTTTCTATGTCACCATAAAAATATCTGTCAATACGCAACCAAGTCATTTCATGATGCTTACTCACTTCTTTCTTTCCTACAACCGGCACATTGTTCTCTGACATACATGCAACCGTACATGCTCCACATCCTGTACATGCATTTAAATCTACATGCATTCCCCAGTGATGTCCCTGCGAATATCTATCTGCCTTATACTCCTCGTAAGGGTAAAGGGTCTTACTATTTAAATCTTGTGCAAATGCTCTTTTCTCTTTAAGCTCTGCAATATTAGAATCCAGGTCTTTTAAGTTCGTCGTATACATAACTGAACGCTCAGTTATAGACCCTTGATAACCTGCCTTACCATACGCCATTCCCAAAATCGCCTCATCTGCATTAATACGTTCTCCTGTACTTTTCTCTGTACCCTTCAAACCATAAGCATGGTGGTACTGAACACAAGAAAAATAATCCTCTTCTCCTACCTTAGTAGAAACAGAAACATCTGTATTATATAATTGTGTAAGTCCGTTCTCTGTAGTAAGGCAATCGTTTACATTCACCCCTACTCCTGATGCACAAGGACCACTGTTTGTTCTACCGTAACCTAAAGCTAGTGCAACCGTACCTGGCATTTGTCCAAACTGTTGGATAACTGGAACTTTCATTTCCTTTCCTCCCACTGTCAACTTAACAAGATCGCCATCCTTAAGATTGTTCAGCCCTATCATCTTACGCACTCCATCAAATCCTACCGGCACTGCTAGGTAATTCCCCCAACTTGTACGTGTAACCGGATCAGGCATTTCCATTAACCATGGATTATCTGCATACTGGCCATTTCCAATACTCACTGGCTCAAAGAATGAAATCTCTAATTCAGAAGATGCTGGCTTTGAAACCAATCTTGCTAAAGACCCCATGTCCGCAGAAAAATTTGAACTGCTCACAGAACCATCTGTAGACATTCCTCCTCCATGCATTACTGAATCCCAGTACGCTTGGAAACTTGAGAATCCACTTGCTGGAGAATATGACGCTTTATATGCATTCTGTAAATTGTCAAATGCGGAAGACATCGAAGAAGCTCCTCCTGTCCACGCACTCAAACTCTCTCCTATCTGACGTGTATCAAATAATGGAGCAATAGTAGGTTGTATAATACTCACCTCTCCTTTCTTAGCCTCAGCATCACCCCAACTTTCAAGATTGTGACTCACTGGAGCAATAACATTACATACAGCTGAAGTCTCGTTAGGCGCATATGACATGCCTACGATATTCTTTACATCTTTTAATGCTTCTGCTAATTCACCTGCTTTCGCATAGTCATAAAGTGGATTACAATTATTAAAAATAATTGTGTTTACTAGGCCACTTTTAATCTCAGAAATCAATACTTCTAAATCGCGTTCGTTGCCTTGTCTGGCCATTGAGGCCGCATTAAAACTAATTGTGTTCCCGTAATTCCCAAGGGTGTTATTAATTGCGTTTACGAGTATTTGTTCTGCGACATTGTTAGATGCACTTACCACAAGAGATCTTCCTGCAGCTTTTCTTAATTCACCTGCAACTTTCGTAATGGCTTTGCTTGCTCTAGCATTTAAAGCTGGACCGTTTACACCGCCTATAATTGCATTTGCAAGTGCTGCTATCGCCGCTCCTTGCTCTGAAGGTTTAACTAATATTCTATTATCTGCATTGGAACCCGTAAGAGACATATGACTCTCCACCTGTACCAATCTTGACATTTTTCTATCCTGTGGCTTTCTACCTTTTGCAAACTGATGGGTATATTCTAATGGAGATATCCATGTACCTAAAAAGTCTGCATTAAAACTTACAATAACATCTGCCTTATCAAATCTATATGATGGTATTGCTCTTGTTCCAAACGTCTGCTCATTCGCCTCAAGGATAGCAGCTGAGGAAACCGCGTCATAAGTGACTACCTTCCCGCCCGTGTTCGCAGCAAACTGGTTCATTGCATTTCTGTCAGAAGGACTCAATACTGAATTGGTAACTACACGCACTTTGCCTGCTTTTAAAACTGCACGCATCGCTTGATCCACATTATCCCAACTCGTTACTGCCATCTTCCCATCTATCATAAGATGAGGCTTCTTATATCTGTTTACATCATAAAGTGAAAGCACACTTGCTTGCGCTCTAGCTGTTGTACCACCACCTGTCATAGAAGAATTGGGATTTCCTTCTATCTTAATAGGACGTCCTTCACGTGTCTTTACTATGACTGGACAAAAATCTCCACCCTGCGCAATCGCAGAAGCATAGTAAGTAGCAACACCTGGTACAATATCTTCAGGTTTAGTTACATAAGGCATCGCTCTCTTTACGGGAATATCACAACCGGCAGCCATTGTTGCTGCGCCTAAACTGAATCCCATAAGCTTAAGAAAGTCTCTTCTATTTCCGTCACGTTCCATAGCCTTTTCAGCTAATTCAGCATTGTCCATAGGAAACTCCATCTGTAATTCCTTGTGGAACTCAGGGTCATTGTTGAGATCTTTCTCGCCTATCCAAATATTCTGCTCTTTCGCTTTCATATAGTATTATCTGGCAATCGTTTCTAAAATTAATAATGACATTTCTGGCACTCCAATCCACCAATATCTTCCACCGTCACCTTTTCCTTTTCACCTGAAGCTAATTCTTCATGGTATTTCATATAACTATTATAGTAATCGTTGTCTTTGAACTGCACCTCAGTTTCTTTGTGGCAGTTAATACACCATCCCATACTCAATGGCGCATGTTGTTCTACAAGTTCCATATCTTCTACAGGACCATGACACTGCTGACATTCTACTTTCCCTACAGTAACATGCTGTGCATGACTAAAGTAAACATGGTCAGGAAGATTGTGTACTCGTATCCACTCTATTGGTCCCTGGATTTTTGTTTTTTGATCGTTTGTTAAAGATGAGACAAGGCCTTTCCATTGCGCATCTACAATACGTTTCCCTTCATTGTCTAGCTCTGCTAATCCTGTTTCTGCTAAATAGCTATCTGCAATCCATTTTGTATAGATTGCTTTTATTTCCTCTTCAGATAAATTGTCGTAATTTTCTATGTATTTATTTGTGCTAGGATCATATCCTGCTGAGGCAAATACTTTAGTAAGCTCTGCAGTTCCATGCTCAGTACCTACTTTGATTGCTGCGTGGCAATTCATACAAGTGTTTGTTGCAGGGATAAGTGCATGTTTTGATCGTCTCGCACCATCGTGACAGTACTGACAATCTATTTTGTTTACACCCGCATGTGTTTCATGAGAAAACTTTATAGGCTGCTCTGGAGCATATGTTTGTTGTCTACCTAATTCCATAGCTCGAGAAACAGTTGTATAGCCACCTAAAATTACCAATGCAAAAATCCCAAAAGTGATCATACTCTTGCTCGTCAAGGTTTGCGCTAATGTTTTTCCTTCATAAGGAACCCCATCCCTGTGTGCAGCAATCCTTCCCATATTATTAATCACGCGGGAAAGGAAAAGTGCAAGTCCAGCGAGAATAGCAAATATCAACCAGTACATCCATGAGTTAGATTGTTGTACCCCTACTGCCCCATCTGTTCCATTCGCTACAATAGCAGCTGTACACTCCGGCCCATTTACCACTTTACAATCTATATAAGCAAGCACTGATTCTATATCATCATCTGACAAATCAAGGTTGTTTGTCATTAAGGTTGGCTTATAATCATTCCACAATTCTACCGCTCTAGGATGCCCAGTTCCTATAAGAGCTTGAGAATTTCTTATCCATGAATACAGGTCTTCTCTTGGATACTCACTCCATGATTCGGCATAACCACCAAGTGCAGGTCCTGTACTCAATGTTTTCATGTCTCTCGCGTGACATTGACCACAAACATTTGTGAAGATCGTTTTCCCACCATCAACACTTACCTCAGCAGCGCTTGAAAAGCCCAATGATAGGAAGAGAAATGTGTATAAAATATTGGTTCTTAGTGCATTACATAACATGCTCATATGCCTTTAGTGTAAAGAGAAAACTTTAAAAAAATCTTAAAATTTTCTTAACGTGATTCAATTCAGCGCAAATTTAAAATTCGTGCCTTTGTATAGCAATTATATGCTATACAAACGAATTATTTAGACTTCATCTAAATAGTTCTAGACCGCAACCGCTGCCTTGATATGTGGATGCGGATCGTAGTCTCTTAACTCAAAATCTTCAAACTTAAAATCATCAATTTCTTTTACCTCAGAGTTGATGATCATCTTTGGCAGTTTACGTATACCTCTAGATAGTTGGGTGTTAGCCTGCTCTAGGTGGTTTTTGTACAAATGCACATCACCAAAACTGTGAATAAACTCGCCTGCTTCCAATCCACAAACCTGAGCGATCATCATCGTCAGCAAAGCATAAGAAGCTATATTAAACGGAACTCCTAAAAAGGTATCCGCAGATCTTTGATACAACTGGCAAGACAATTTTCCATCTGCAACATAAAACTGGAAAAGACAATGACAAGGCGTTAATGCCATATCTTGCAATTCCCCCGCATTCCATGCATTCACAATCATCCGCCTAGAATCTGGATTGGTCCGTATAGTCTTTATGAGATTCGCAATCTGATCCACTGATCCACCATCTGGCTTTTCCCACGACCTCCACTGTTTTCCGTACACCGGTCCTAAGTCACCATTATCATCTGCCCATGCATTCCATATACGCACACCATTTTCTTGCAGATACTTCACATTCGTATCTCCCTTCAGAAACCAAAGCAATTCGTAAATAATAGATTTTAGGTGAAGTTTTTTCGTCGTGACCATCGGGAAACCTTCTTGAAGGTCAAAACGCATCTGATACCCAAAACAACTTAGCGTACCCGTACCCGTACGATCTTCTTTCTCGACTCCCTTGTCAAGAATATGCTGGACTAAGTCTAAGTACTGCTTCATGGCTGATTGCGATTCTCCACAAATATAGATTTTCGTATTATACTTTTTTATATGTTTCTTATATAAATTGAATTTGGGCATCTCCTCTGGCGAGGACCGCGTCGTCCATGACTCCGTGTTCACTCCGGTCACTTCGTGACTCCCTTTGGGATCATTCCCACCACTGATGCAGCGTGGGAAGGGTTCTACCCTTCTCACTAGGTGTGTCGTCCCTTCAGGACTCCAGCTATGATATTTCTACAGGGACGACACCTCTATAGGGTAGGATAATATCCTACCCTATAGGTTATTATAATTATTCGAGTCCTGGAAGGACGACACAAATAATCTGTTCTATTTTAATCCATAATGATAGTCCCAAAGGGACAACACCACAATATGGTAGGATAATATCCTACCATATAGGTTATTATAATTTTTCGAGTCCTGAAAGGACGACACAAATAATCCGTTCTATTTTAATCCATAATGATAGTCCCAATGGGACGACACCACTATAGGGTAGGATTATATCCTACCATATAGGTTATTATAATTTTTCGAGTCCTGAAAGGACGACACAAGTATTCCGTTCTATTTTAATCCATAATGATAGTCCCAATGGGACGACACCTCTATAGGGTAGGATTATATCCTACCATATAGGTTA
>CALCMJ010000050.1 GCA_937967615.1 uncultured Saprospiraceae bacterium | reverse complement strand
AACAAGATCCATTTTATTAATACAAACAACAATATGTGGAATTTGTAAAAGTGACGCTATTATTGCGTGTCTTTTTGTTTGTTCAATAACACCGTTACGCGCATCCACTAATAAGAGTGCTACATTTGCAGTAGAAGCACCTGTGACCATATTTCTAGTATACTGAATATGACCTGGCGTATCTGCAATAATAAATTTTCTCTTTGGTGTTGAAAAATACCTGTAGGCAACATCTATTGTGATCCCTTGTTCTCTTTCTGCTTTTAAACCATCAGTCAATAGTGCAAGATTCACACCTTCTTCCCCACGTTTTTCACTGATCTTTTCTATTTGTTCATACTGGTCTTGAAAAATTGACTTGCTATCGTATAATAGCCTTCCTATTAATGTTGACTTACCATCATCCACAGAGCCAGCAGTTGTAAACCTTAGTAATTCTGTTTGATTTTTAGATTTTTGTTTATTTTGATCCATCTTTTATTTCTGAGTTGAATAATATTAGTTCTAGAAGTATCCCTGTTTTTTTCGGTCTTCCATTGCAGTTTCACTTCTCTTATCATCTGATCTTCCTCCTCTTTCTGTCATTCTAGTTGTAGCGATTTCCTCAATTATGTCTTCAACTGTGGCTGCATCTGAACGCCAAACCCCAGTACAAGTCATATCACCAATTGTTCTACACCTAACGAGTTCATTAGAAATATCTTCACCAGGCTTCTTAGGAATATAATCGCAATCTGCTAGCAAAACCCCATCTCTTTCAAGCACATCTCTTTGGTGAGCAAAGTATAGATTAGGTAATGGAACTTTCTCTGCTGCTAAATATTGCCAAACATCTAATTCCGTCCAATTTGAAATAGGGAATACTCTAAAATGTTCGCCCATATGTTTTCTACCATTGAAAAGATTCCAAAGCTCAGGACGCTGATTCTTAGGATCCCATTGTCCAAATTCATCTCTATGAGAAAAGAATCTTTCTTTCGCTCTTGCTTTTTCTTCATCTCTTCTTCCTCCTCCTAATGCTGCATCGTATTTCCCTTTTTCTAACTCATCCAATAGAGTATAAATCTGAAGTCCATTTCTACTTGAATTAACACCTTTTTCTTCTGTTACGAAACCACTATTTATTGCATCTTGGACATAACCTATTTTCAATTTAAGTCCATATTTTTCCACAAGGTTATCTCTAAATTTCAGAGTCTCTGGAAAATTATGTCCCGTGTCTACATGGAGTAATGGAAAAGGAACTTTGGCAGGATAAAAAGCTTTCACAGCTAGATATACCATTAATATACTGTCCTTACCTCCTGAGAAAAGTATAACGGGGTTTTCAAATTGTGCTGCTACTTCTCTTAGAATAAAAATAGATTCAGATTCAAGTTCTCTTAAATGATCTATATGATAATTCGTCATGATTATTAATTACTTGTTAATTTGCTAAGAATAAAATCTAAACATATGTTGACTGTCTCCTCTACGGATTGCTCATTTGTTTTTAAATCTAGGTCAGGATTTTCAGGTGCTTCAAAAGGAGAATCTATTCCAGTGAATCCTTTTATTTCTCCTGAACGCGCCTTTTTATATAATCCTTTAACATCTCTTTGTTCACATATTTCCAATGGCGTATTCACATATATCTCTAAGAAATCTTTGCCGCCAATAATTGATTTGGCTAAATCTCTAATTTGTTTCGTTGGACTGACAAAACTATTTAAACAGATTACCCCCGATCCACAAAAAAGCTTAGAGACTTCAGAGATTCTTCTTATGTTTTCTATGCGATCCTCAATACTAAAGTCCAAGTTATTGCAAATTCCTGTTCTGACATTATCTCCATCAAGGAGTTGAGCAAAATATCCCTTCTGAAACAAAATTTTCTCAACACCTTGCGCAATTGTACTTTTCCCAGATCCTGATAATCCAGTAAACCAAAAAACTTTAGAATTTTGGTTTAAAAAATATTCCTTCTCTTTCCGTCCTATTATACGGTCAAAAATTGGATGTATATTATTATCGTTCTTCACTTAGGACACAGCTTTTCTTTTCCAAATTTTTCTAATGCGCCCTCTCGGAATCTGTTGCCAAATGCGTTCATGTGCATAGTAGAGTATAAATTTTATTACAAATTCAATCGCCCCTATTTCCAGAGCCAAACTCACATCACCAGTTTTTAACCATGCGATGAGAATAATAGTCGCAGTAGCAATAATTCTCCAACTTAATCCCTTTAATCCACTTCTTAGTCTAGACTCTTTTCTATACTCAGTCATTCTTTACTTTTGGTCTACCAATGCTGTGATATTGAAATCCATTTTCAATCATAAAATTTGAATCATACAAATTTCTACCGTCAAAGATTAATGCATTTTTTAATTGGCTTTTAATTTTTTGTATGTCTGGTGTTCTAAAAACACTCCATTCAGTACAAATTGCAAGGCAATCTGCATTCTCTAAAACTTCATATTGATGCTTACCGTAGATAATTTTATCCCCATAGATTTTTTTGACGTTGGGAATTGCTTCAGGATCATAAGCCTTTATATGTGCTCCACTTTCTAAAAGCTTATCAATTATGTAAAGTGCTGGTGCTTCTCTAATATCATCCGTATTTGGTTTAAATGCTAAACCCCATAACGCGATGGTTTTTCCTTCAACATTTCCAAAATGTGAAATGATTTTATCCGCCAAGATGTATTTTTGCTTTTCGTTAACATCCATTACTGCTTTCAAAATTTTAAAATTATAATCGTTTTCAACAGCAGTTCTTTCTAATGCTTGAACATCTTTTGGAAAACATGATCCTCCATACCCTATGCCAGGAAAAAGGAATCGTTTTCCTATTCTTGTGTCACTGCCTATACCCTTTCTTACCATATCCACATCTGCACCTACTTTTTCGCACAGGTTTGCGATCTCGTTCATAAATGTAATCTTTGTTGCCAGAAAAGCATTTGCGGCATACTTAGTCATCTCCGCAGACCTTTCGTCCATGAATATAATTGGATTTCCTTGTCGGACAAATGGCTCGTACAATTTACGCATTACCACTTCAGCTTTTTCAGAACTTACTCCTATTACCACCCTATCCGGTTTTAAGAAATCATCAACAGCAACTCCCTCTCTCAAGAATTCTGGGTTTGAAACGACATCAAAAAGGTCTTCGCTCAAGTTTTCAGCAAGAGCATTATGCACTTCCTGGGAAGTACCCACAGGTACAGTACTTTTATCAACTATAATTTTGTATGAAGTAATTACTGTACTAAGTTCTTTTGCTACACCCAAAATATATTTAAGATCGGCTCTTCCATCTTCACCTGGTGGTGTTGGTAGAGCTAGAAAAATTACTTCTGCATGTTCAACTCCTTCTATTAAGCTAGTTGTAAAATGAAGACGTCCTTGTTTTGTATTTCTTTCAAAAAGAACTTTAAGACCTGGTTCATAAATAGGAATAATTCCAGAATTCAGCTGTTCAATCTTATTTTTATCAATGTCTACACAAATGACATCATTACCCGTTTCTGCCAGGCAAGTACCCGTTACCAAACCAACATATCCCGTCCCTATGATCGCTAATTTCAATTTGCTTAGTTTAATTTTTTTAGGAAGTATTCATATGTTAATTGCAAACCTTCACTTCTTACGACTTTTGGATTCCAATCCAATAAGGTTTTAGCCTTTGTAATATCAGGTCTTCGAACCTTAGGATCATCTTTTGGCAATCCTTTAAAAATAATTTTTGCATCTGGATTATTGACAATTGCCATGACTTCTTCTGCAACATCCAATATTGATATCTCATCTGGATTGCCAATATTAATAGGAAGGGTATATTCTGACATCAGCAATTTAAAAACGCCTTCAACTAAATCATCCACATAACAGAATGATCTTGTCTGTGATCCATCACCAAAAACTGTAACTTCTTCGCCTCTGATCGCTTGTGAAAAAAACGCTGGTAAGGCTCTTCCATCATTCACTCTCATTCTAGGACCGAAAGTATTAAAAATTCGAATTATCCTAGTATCCACTCCATGGTAATTATGATAAGCCATAGTCATCGCTTCCTGAAATCTCTTAGCTTCATCATAAACTCCTCTTGGGCCAATTGGATTTACATTTCCCCAATATTCTTCAGGCTGAGGATTAACAAGTGGATCCCCGTAAACTTCTGAAGTTGAAGCGATAAGCATTCTAGCGTTCTTTACTCTTGCTAAGCCTAATAAATTATGTGTACCTAATGATCCAACTTTTAATGTTTGGATTGGCATCTTTAAATAGTCAATTGGGCTTGCAGGTGAGGCAAAATGTAATATGTAATCTAACTCACCTGGTACATGTACAAATTTACTTACGTCATGATGATAAAATGAGAAGTTTTCATTACTAAAATGATGCTCGATATTCGCAAGGTCACCAGTGATTAGATTATCCATACCTATTACAGCCATCCCTTCGTCTATCATCCTATCACAAAGATGTGAACCTAAAAACCCTGAGGCTCCTGTAATTAGTATCTTCTTTTTCATTCTTTCTTTCTTGAATTCATACAACCAAAATTGGCACTAATCAAATTAGAATAGAATAGGCTTCGCCCATAATAAGTCGCAACAACTTATGCCAAATTAGAATATGTTGCAATGCTTAATATAGCATTGTCGATATAGCATTGATCGGTTTTATATAAGCCGGATCAATTTGAATCCTCATCTGTAAACCAATAGTTTTAAGTTCGACAAGGAAAAGATTCTTACTTTGTTTTGTTATAAGTTGGCCTTTCAGTCCAGTCAAATTCCCAGAAACAACTTCGACTTCTTGCCCTTCAATAAACTCTGTAGATACTTCTATAGCATTCACTTCACCTACAACTTTTCTTAAAGTGCGTATTTCTTCTTCAGGAATTGAAATAAGGTCTTCTTTGATTTTCAAAAAATTAAAGACATATTCAGTTTGCAGCACTTTTATATAATCTTCTTTAATAATTCTTACAAATACATAACAATTAAGAAGTGGCTTTTGAACCTTTACTATTTTTCTTGTATACCTCTTTGTATGTTCCATTAGCGGCACATAGGATTCAACACCTTTCTTCTTTAGAATTTCAGAAACAAATTTCTCTGCTCTAAATTTAGTATAAACAGCAAACCATTTATACTCTGTGTTTGATAGATTATTTATCGTCCTCATAATAATATTACATCCTCCAATATTGTATTCCGATTGAATCATCTGGAATATCAAATACAGCTTTCAAATCAAACAATATTGGTTTTTCATTCATAGTTGCTTTAAAGTAATCCATGCTCAAAGACTTATATTC
>CALCMJ010000049.1 GCA_937967615.1 uncultured Saprospiraceae bacterium | reverse complement strand
ATATCAGATCTACCAGCAGGACTTTACAGAGTGATTGTAACGGATGCCAATGGTTGTAACCTTACGAGATATGCGACTATTAATCCTGAAGAAGGATACAATCCAGCACAGGCTAACTTTGAAAAAGCAGTTGATGGTTCTCTTGTTGATTTCATGAATCTATCTGAAAATGATGATTCATGGGTGTGGGATTTCGGAGATGGAAATACTTCCACTGATGAGCACCCAACACATAATTATGATACAGAAGGTGAGTATACTGTTTGCCTGACATCTACTGACCCATGTGGAGGATTTGATACTTTCTGTTGCGATATAGTGATAGGTGATGTTAGTTGTCCTACTGAGCTTTCCTTATCATTTGGAATTGACGGCTCTACATTTGGCCAAGGACAATGCAGAGAAGCGTTTTATGCAATAGAAAACCTTTCAGTATGCCCAACGGACGGAGATATTCAAGTAATTATCTCTAAGCCAACAGCATTTAATCTGACCATAGATCCTAACACAACGAGTGTCAATGTATTTAATTTTAACATTGGCACAAATAACGCAGATTGGACTTTTAATGATTTGGGAGGTTTGTTTATTGCAACACTTCCAGCTGCAGACTTTATTGCGGCAGGTGGGTCTTCAGTCATTGGAATTCAGATATGTTCAACTGGCTTGCCAGAGAGTACTGGACAAACAACAGCTCAAATTGTTGATAATGCCGGCGGTGACGTAAATTCTGAGAACAACTATGCGCAAGGGTCATTTTTAAATAATTAATAGATAGAGGAGGTATCATATGTATACCTCCTCTCATTTTTTAATTTAAATATTTACTTGATTTTTAGTCAAATTATTAATTAACTAAGAAAAATAATAAAGATTTTTAGTTTGGAATTGTTCCTTAGTTGGAATCTTTAACCTCAGAAAATCATCTTCACAAAAGATAGTTTTCAAAATTAAGGTTCCACTAAATTGAGCTGCCTGACAAGGCAGCTCTTTTTTTTACATCAGCAATTCCATTCAATTCTAAATTGAAATCGTATAAAATCGTTTGAAAACTGAGAAAATGAAGGAAATGCAATTTTTTTTTCCATAAGTGGTAACAATTTCCCCAAAAGCTGATATACAATAGTAGAACAACTTATTGCAACCCTAAGGAACAATTTATTAGAACGTAAGGGTGTATTTCATTAAGATGACTTCCACATTTTTGAATTTCAAAAATGCGTTGCTGCCCCGTAGAGGCAGCAACACTTTTTTTTATTTTACCCAATTGTCATCAAGCTCATTGCTGACCTTGTAAAAGATTAAATGCCAACTGTCATCCCCTAATTTTGTGAATCGCCGCTCCAAAGTAAAAACTCCTTGGGTATGATATATGACCTCATATATAATCCCATTCATACTCTGAATTTCCCTTTTATAGGTTTTGTCATCTACTGAAAAAGGCTTATTCAGTATCCAGTTTTCCTCTGTGTATTTCTCATCACCTTCTATTTCCGGTATTGGAAAAGCAATATGTTCCACCTGGTAAAGACTATCATTGTGAAAGCGTGAGTAGAAATTGAAAAAGCTTTCTGGAATACTTTCTTCTTCTATTTCCAATGCACTCTCATCAGATTTTAACCTGCATGAATCAAGTAGACACAGGGATGCCATAGACAAGAAAAAAATCATCCAGCTTTTCATAATGCATTGTATAGCTCGCTTTAAAATCATGTTTAAGCATTTTACTTGAAAAAGTGCCTTTAGCACCTATTGAATCTATATAATCAACGAACAAATGTTCCTTAAAATCTACTCCCTTTTTTCCGTATGCCTTATACATACTTTCTTTCGCTCCCCAATACAGATGTAGTTTAGATATTTCTTCTCCGCTCTTTAGAGAAAGAAGCTCAACAGGATTCAAAAATTTATTTTTAATCCTATGGATCTTCTCTACGCTCTTTTGTAAATCTATGCCCACTCGTTTCTTTGAAAGAATCGCAGCAGATCTATTATGGGAATGTGAAAGGGAAATAAATAAATCCGTTCCTGCTAAATATGGTTTGCCATATTCATCCTTTTGAAATAATGACCAAATATTCTCGCCAGTCAAATGTTGCAACAAATACCTGCTTGTAAGAATTTCTTGCCTTCTTCTTGCATTGAGATTGGCAAGATCTTCAATATCTTTCCTAGGGATCTCTAAAGCATCAATATAGAATGCGTCATCCTCATCGAATGCGCAGACCGCTATTTGTGTGTCTGCCTCGTTTTTTATTTCTTTTATTATTCCCAAACTCTCGTTTTCCTTTGACAATATATACTTTAATGCATATAACGGAAATATAAACAACAAGGTACGCTGAAAAAAAATTAAGTTTGCAATCAACTTGAGAAAGCTTATATATGATACTTACAGATAAACAGATTTTAAACGCAATTGAACTTAAGGAAATCGTGATTGAACCCTTTGATCGTAATTCCCTTGGAACAAATTCTTATGATGTCCATCTTGGGAAATTTCTTGCAACATACAATGACGAAATTCTTGACGCCAAAAAACACAACACTATAAAAGAATTGGTGATAGGGGAGGAGGGATTTGTAATACAACCGGGTACGCTTTATCTAGGTGTAACACAAGAGTATACAGAAACACATAATTCAGTACCTTTCTTAGAAGGAAAATCTAGCGTAGGAAGACTTGGTATTGATATCCATGCAACAGCAGGAAAGGGAGATGTAGGGTTTTGTAACACATGGACGCTAGAAATTTCATGCGTACATCCAGTACGTATTTATGCAGGGATGCCTATAGGCCAATTGATCTATTTCCGCGTTGATGGCGAAATCGAAAACTATTACAATAAAAAGAAGAACGCAAAATATAATAAGCGTACCCTTAAGCCCGTCGAGTCAATGATGTGGAAAAATACGTTCTAGGAAATAAAAATTTAATACCTGACATTACTTGTACAAACCATTGCTTTAGTGTGGGTATTCAGATCTAACTAAAATATGTCATCTGTTATTAAAACCATACGACAGTTTTTTTTTATGAATATCCTTTGCGTGAGGGGGAGTAAGGGAGCAAGTGATGAAATCACGCAGCTGTCACATTGCATGCAATGGGACGGAACCCCTGAATGGCCCGACCTCTGGTCACGCCCTTAAACCCAGAACAAAAAAAAAGCCACTTCTTAAGAAGCAGCTTTTTTTATCTTTTATAGTTTGCTAAGACATTTTAATTTGCCTTAGTATATTTGTTGATCAATCTACCAGCCCAATCTCTACCACCTAGCCCAAACGCTATAGCAGTCGCAAGACCAAGACCTCCTAGGATAATTCCTACTACATTGTTAACTAGATCTTCCGCAATACCCAACTGATTCATTACAATTGCAATTGTGAAAAACATAACTGCTCCGTAAGCAATTCTTCCTACAAGATTCGGATTGTCAAAATCTCCACCTTTTAATGCAGCAACAACTAATCCACTCACAAATTCTGCAAGATACATTCCTACTATAAGTAAGACACATGCAACAATAATGTTAGGGATAAATTTGATTACATCTTGTAATAAACCAGAAACTGACTCTAGTCCAAGTGTATTGAAGAACAAGATTAAAACTGTAAGCATAATTATCCAATATCCTAATTTTGCTATGATACCAGAAGCTCCAGTTTTCATTCCTCCTTTAGCCAAATAGCCATTGATTCCCACTTTATCAGCTAAACTGTCAAATTTAACCGCTTTAAGCACCTTGTAAAGAGCCCATTTAATTGATCTAGCTATAATCCAACCTATAAGTAATAGTACAATTGCACTTAATAATTTAGGCAAAAAGACAGCTGTTGTATCGAATGTTCCTTGTAATGCAGCACTTATTTGTTTTGATAATTCTCCCATAGTTTATGATTTGATTTGATTTAAATATCCATTTAACACTCTTTGGACTTGGAAGTGTTAAGAAAGTAACAGGGAAATTGGGATTATTTTAACATTTAATAGCCTAGACTTTTCCATTCTAAGACTCCCCCTAGAAGGTTCCTTACATTTTTAAAGCCAGAAGCAAGCATAAATTCCTTTACTTGACCACTCCTAGCGCCACTTCTACAGTGCACTACTATCTCTTTATCCTTATATTCCTCAAATTCAGGTAGTTTGCCAGGGATATCTCCCATAGGTATGAGCTGTGCACCCAGATTAAATTCCTCGTATTCATAAGGTTCTCGTACATCTATGAAGACAAATTCCTCCTTGGAATCTAGTTTTTCCTTCAATTCCATTACTGTGATATCCATATTACTTGCAGCTAGCTGGTTTATTTTGTTGGATTCTAAAATTAAGAAGCTCTCCCATGACAATGGTAGCGCCCGGCTTGGAACGAGGAGATTGATCAACAATAAATGCCGTGCCCTCATCTTTTATTTCCCCATTTCCACTTATAGTACCTATGACCAAGCCTTCATTTTCAATAAGAAATCTTGCTTGATCAAGTGACATACATCTATAATCTGTTAAAGGGAGAACCTTACCATCTGGTTTGCTTAACACAAAATCAAGCGTAGCTCCTTTCTCTATTTCCACAGTATTATCTCTTCCGTTTTTATGGGAAATGAGTTTTCCGTTGTAATAGACCTCTAGGATATGGTCCTTAGCCCCGGAATCATGCTTGTATCCCTGAATGCTACAGTTAATATTGAGATAAGAAAGATCTTTACATTTGGACTCATAAAATGTTCCATAGAGGGTAGGTAAAGAACCTACAGTTATTTTGTCTGGATTGTACTTAGTTGTAGTGACATAAATTTTCCTGTTTTCTTTTACAGTGCTTTCTGGATTTGGGTTTTGTGTAATAATGATTCCACCTGGTTTCCCTACAATGTGGACAGAATCATCTATAGACATTCTGAAACTCCGCTTTTTAGCATCCTTTGTCGCCTCGTTATAGTTTTCTCCTATGTAATCTGGAAGTACAAGCTTCTGACCATGATTCGTGTAGAACCTTAGCCATAGATTTACAAGTGCTATTACTAGAATAACAAAGAGTAGTATGTATAATAGTTGTTTGAGAAATGCTTTAGTTGTCAAATCAGTTATATTGTTTTAAAAATAACACTTAAAACTATCATTCTATTTTAAGTGTGTTCCTTTTTTCGTGGCTTTCAATCGCTAATTCTATTAACCTGCTTATAAGTGCTTGGTTTGTCACGCCTGAATATTCCCATAATTTGGGATACATACTGATTCCAGTAAACCCCGGAATAGTATTGATCTCATTAATAATTAACTTTCCATCTGCACACATAAACATATCTACTCTGGCCATGCCTTCACATTCTAAGAGTTGGTAAGTATGTAAAGCAAGAGCCTGAATTCTCGCTGTATCTTCAGGACTTAATTTAGCAGGTATCATTAATTCTGCACCAGCTTCATCTAAATATTTATTCTCATACGAATAAAAACCTCCCCTTGGTATAACTTCTCCAGGGATGGAACAAACCGCTTCTTCATTACCCATGACAGCACATTCTATTTCCCTCCCTACAATCTTTTCCTCTACTACAACTTTTGGATCATATAGAAAACCGTAATCCAATGCCTTTTCAAATGCCTCCGCATTGTCTACCCGAGATACTCCTACAGAAGAACCCAGGTTCGCAGGTTTTAGAAACAATTCTCTTCCTAATTTTTTACTTATTTCCTCGTAAGAATACTGCGCTCTAGTATGTGGCCTTATCGTAACAAAATCTGCAACCGCAACATCCGCATCACGTAAAAGACGCTTCATAATATCCTTATCCATTCCTATGGCAGAACCTAAGACGCTACAACCCACACATGGAATATTTGCTAGTCTCGCAAGCCCCTGAATTGAACCATCTTCTCCATATAATCCATGCAACACAGGAAAAATTACATCCACACGCGATAAGGTCTGACCAGTAGACACATCAATTAAGGATTTTTCTCCAGCATTCTGTGAAAGTAAAACTGGATTATCATCCACCGCCAAAGCTATCTTACTAGGATCATCTGCATGCATGAGATGGAGTGAGTCCGTATTCAAATGCCATTTTCCAGACTTGTCTATGCCTATCAGGACTGCCTCATATTTAGAAGTGTCCAAGGAGCGTATTACATTCTGAGCAGACAACAAACTGATCTCATGCTCAGTAGATCTTCCTCCAAAAACGATAGCTATTTTTTTCTTTGGATCCATTTTTAACTTATCACAAAAACATATTAAAAATAAAGATAATATTTAAACAGGGAATATTTACTGCATAAATAGAAATAAGAAGATATTACATCTACAAGATGGCTATGAACAAAGAAATACTCAAGCTCGCTATTCCTAACATTCTCAGTAATATATCCATCCCATTACTGTCTTCAGTAGATACAATCTTAATGGGGCACCTGTCTATAAAGCATCTTGGTGCGGTGGGCTTAGCGTCTATGATCTTCAATTTTATTTATTGGAATTTTGGCTTTCTTCGCATGGGAACAACAGGTATTTCTGCCCAGGCCTTTGGTGAAAATAATACTGAAAAAATCCGCGACACACTGGGAAGAGCAGTTCTGCTCTCAGTAGGACTATCTGTGCTCATTATATTACTTGCTTATCCTTTGCAGCAATTGGCTTTCTCAGGATTGCAAGTGCTTCCTTCTCAGGTTGACATGGTCAAGGATTATTATTATACAAGAATTTTAGCTGCACCAGCAACCTTTTGCATTTACGCATTTACAGGATGGTTTTTAGGGATGCAAAATGCTTGGTATCCACTCTACATTACTATTGCTGTAAATCTCGTAAACATATTCGTGAGTTATTATTGTGTCGTTCATCTAGGTCTTGAAGTAAAAGGGGTTGCGCTAGGAACTGTAATCGCTCAGTATTTTGGAGTTGCATTTATTTTGGTTTTGATCAATTATAAATACAAATATATCCTTGAGGGTGTAAAACTTAAATCGCTTACTGCCTGGTCAGAACTTAAAAAGTTTTTACTTATAAATAGAGACATTTTTATTCGCACCTTCTGTTTGACTTTCGCCTTTGCATACTTTTATAGATCCTCATCTACACAAGGAGAAACAATCTTAGCAGTTAATCTTATCCTCCTCCAATTTTTAAACTGGATGTCCTACGGTATTGACGGCGTTGCTTATGCAGCAGAATCTTTAGTGGGCAAATATAAAGGGGCAAAAAACTGGAATTATTTAAATAAAATGATTCAGCGGTTGATCCTCTGGGGAGGAATTTTTGCGGGCATGTATAGCCTGGTGTATTGGCTTTTTAAACAACCGCTCATCCATATTTTTACAAGCGATAGTGCACTGGCGGCACAGACAGAAAAATATATTTTTTGGATGGCAATTCTTCCACTCTTTGCGTTTTTATCCTACATCTGGGATGGAATTTACATAGGCTTAACAGCTTCCAAATCCATGCGAAATTTAATGCTCGTTGCTCTCATTTTATATCTTAGCCTACATCAAGTGTTTACATTATATTTTTCAGAAAACAATAGCCTTTGGCTGGCTCTCCTTGCGTTTTTATTATCCCGCGGCTTACTGCAATCCTACTGGTACTTTAGAAAGGGAAATTCAATGGAATAGAAAAATATTTTTAGCAATTAAAGTAAAAATATTTTGGGTGTCACCCCTGCTGCGCAGCGGTCGTTCCCTTCCATACTTCGCGTTGCTCCGGTCCTCCGGACTCTGCCTACGGCAGACATTCCAGGCAACTGACACAACTTATCGCAGAATCGTCGTTTGAAGTTTGTAACCCTTACGTTGTTTGAAGTTTGCAACCCTTACGTTGTTTGAAGTTTGCAACTTCAAATCACGTTGTTTGAAGTTTGCAACTTCAAATCACGTTGTTTGAAGTTTGCAACTTCAAACCCATATCCCTTGCGCTTACGTTGTTTGAAGTTTGCAACCCTTACGTTGTTTGAAGTTTGCAACTTCAAACCTATATCTTACGCTGTTTGAAGTTTGTAACTTCAAACCCATATCCCTTACTCCTTAACAACCCGCACCACCTGTCTGATTTCTTCGTTCTCTATT
>CALCMJ010000048.1 GCA_937967615.1 uncultured Saprospiraceae bacterium | reverse complement strand
TAATGAATTAGGTCAGAAAATGATTGATCTAAATAGACTTGACAATAAAGGGAATACGGCGATTCAATTAGATGTAAAAGGCTTAAACAATGGATCGTATTATGTTCAGCTTACTGACGGGAAGGCTATGCGAACAGAACGGTTTACAGTTATTAAGTAGATTTCTTTTTATCTATTACATAATCTGTAGTTACACTACAGATTATGTAATAGATAAATTTTGCAACTAGTCTCGTTGTCTGAAGTTTGCAACTTCAGACTTACACTACTCAATCCACCGCCTTAAATCCCCGTCCACGCAAATAAAAATACAACAAGCCAAATAACACAATCAACGCCGCAGGAAACCAAGCAAGATTATCCAAAGTCGCCTGACCTGCTATTAATTCAGCTTCTTCGATTGAAACATTACTCGCAATTGCTTTTGCTTTTTCACTATCAAGCCAACCTCCAATAACGGGCTGCCATAGACCAGTTGCGAACATACCCACACCTCCCAAAAAGGACATCCCCAAAGCACCTGTTTTAGGAGTATACTCAGCTGCTGCTCCTATCATTGTAGGCCAGAAGTACATCACACCTACTGCAAAAAATATTGCAGCAAGATAAACAAGACCACCTGTCGCTTGACTCATTAAGAGAAGCCCCAGTGTCGCAATTATTGCAGATCCGAAAAGCACACCTATTGGCTTAAATTTATGGATAAGCGGACCACCAAAGTATCTTCCCACTGCCATCAGTCCGGTCACCATTAATAAGATGTAAAGCGGATGTGCACCTGATTTTGAAAGTATTTTTTCTACCCATTGTTGGGTGCCTAACTCTGCAGTAGCTGTCAAGGACATGCAAAGCGCGAGCATTGCAAAGAGAGGACCAAATTCTTTATAGACAAGAGCTGCTACAAGAAGGAGCAAAGCTATTTTTATATAATTGACGATGTCTCCATCGAACCAATTTGCCAATGTAAAATCAGAAGCGCCCACAAGAACAAACGCAGCTATGATAAGCATATAATTTACTGGGAACAATTTGCTGTAATCCACCTTGCCTCCTTTTGACTCATCCGGAAACGTTTGACCAAAGATTAGGTAGCCATAAATTAATGTTGGTATAAGCATGGTCGCTACCTGCAATTGCCAACCCATATTAAAATGACCCATTCCTAATGCGACTAGTGTTCCTATAACAAGACCACCAGGGAACCACACATGAAATTTATTTAACATGGTCGTCTTGTTTTCTGAGTACATATTTGCAATCATAGGATTACAACCTGCTTCCACAGAACCATTGGCAAAGCCTATAAAAAAAGTAGATATCAAGAGTGACCAATATCCTCCTGCAAATATGGTAAGCACCAATCCAAGGAGGTGACTTATAAACGCTATCCACATAATTTTTCTTGGTCCAAGAGAATTATACAAAGGACCACCAATTAATGTGGCAAGTGGAAATCCAAGAAATGCCATCATATTCATATACCCAAGCTGCGTGTCGCTCAATTTAAAATCTACACCTAGCTCATTTAATAAACTTGCACGTATTGCAAAAGTCATCGCCGTAACAACCAAAGCAAGACAACTTGCATTAAACAATCTTGAATTATTAATAAGTCCCTTTTCCATAGCTTAATTTAGTTTTTTCGTTTTTCCCAAACCTAACATCTAGTATCTAACATCTAGTATCTAACATCTCCATCACAACTTCTTAATCTTAATATTTCTAAACCACACATTATCCCCATGATCCTGCAGTGCAATATGCCCTGACTTCGCCTTTCCAAACCCAGGCCACTCAGCAAACTTACTTTTAGCAACCATCGCATCCCACTCAGCATTATGCATTGTAAATTCTACAACCTTATAGCCATTCATCCAAAATTCCACCTCGCCATTAATAGATTTTATCATGACCTTATTCCAAGAACCCGCAGGCTTCACTGTTGACCATTTACATTCTATCATGTCATATAGATCACCAGCCCTATGCGTAGGGAACTTAGTATCTGGATGACACACATTATCAAGTATTTGCATTTCTGGACCCGACTCATACACCGCCTTGAACGCATCATCAACCACGACATTCCAGAATATTCCGCTGTTACCACAATTCTGAATTTTCCACTCTAACGCAAGCTCAAAATTCTCATACGTATCCTTGGTCATGATGTCCCCATTTTCTCCGCTTGCTTTTGGATTAAAATGTAAAGCATCTCCAGAAACTGACCACTTCGCACTAGGAGTGCCCCCTTTATATGTGCGCCATTGATCCAGACCGCTTCCGTCAAATAGTAAAGCCCATCCTGCCGCCTTTTCAGATGCAGTGAGGGTATTTGATCGCATAATGTCCGGTCTGTTTTTACTCACAAAGCCATTTTGCCCTACAGGAATATTATTTAAAGTATACCATGCTTCAGATGACCACAAAGAATGAGATTCTGCACTTACAAACTTTTCCTCCAATCGCAAATACACAACATGATCCTCTTTCATTCCATCAAGTTCTAAAAAGACTTTCTTACGATCTTCAGAAACATGAACAGACTTAACCTTTAACTTTTGTTCATTTACTTTTGGTCCTCCATAATCTGCAGTAGGGACATATTTCCATTGCCCTATCTCATAACTCTCAGGCTGCCATCCATCTCCTTCTCTCAAAGCCTCGGTAAATTCTATCTCCATACCATTCGATTTGGCACGTACAGCTAACATCTCAAACGTAGACTCGCCATTGTATTCTAATCGTTGTAAACCAAACCATTTTTTTCCATTGTGTTGCCAGTTCCCTGGATTCCCTATTCCTCCCGCATACAATGCACCGTCTGGTCCCCAGCTGATTCTATTTACTCCTGCCTCAAGTCCCTGTGTAAATCTGAATAGACAACCCTGAAGTTTTCCATTCACTTCTTCCACAAAAACACGTTTTATTCCGCCATGCGTAACTTCGCCATGAATCATCTGATTCTTGTAAGGACCTACATTCAATGGGCCAGGTGTAGATGGAGAATTTCCTATTTCATCTTGCGGCAACCACACAACAGGTTTGTCTTCCTTTAGATTTGCAGTACCCGCAAAGTCTACCGCCCTTGACCCATACCAACTCCCCTCTTTCACATGGACAATTTTACTCGCTGGCAACCAGTCCCCCTGATTGTCCGCTATGAATAATTCATTATTGTATCCTAAACCAATTCCATTTGGTGTACGCAATCCATTCGCAACTTTTTCTGTTGTTCCATCTTTTATGTTTACCCGTATTGCAGATCCTCTGTCCTTATGTTGACCCACCATCCCAGCACCACCAGGCATAATTCCCGTTGCAAGATTTGCATATAAGTATCCGTCTTTTTCTTCAAGACCAAAACCAAATTCATGGAAATTAGCGGAGACTCCCCAGTCGTTAGATAGAGTTCTGTATTCATCAATTATTTCATCTCCGTTGTTATCCACAAGATGTGTCATCTCTTGCTTTTGCATTACGTAGATGTCATCACCCACAACTTTTACACCTAGAGGCTCAGCAAGTCCAGAAGCTATCATCTTTACAGACATGGATTTAGGATCACCACTACTTACGCCATCCACAAGATAAACCGCACCCTTAGTATCCCAAGTACTTACTACTGCTCTTCCATCTGAAAGAAAATCCAATCCACCCACCTTAGGTGTAAAACTATTTGGCCGCGCTTGCGTAAGTGTGAAAGAAGGATGCACTCCTCCCACCGCTGCTTTATCTCCTGGAGTTTGTGCCATAACAGACATTGGTAATTCTAGGCCTAGTAATTCCCCCTGCCTTTGTTTATCGTGAGAAATCATTTCAGTAGGAACAACACTCCACGCAGGAGCTCCAGGAGCTTTAATATTCCAAGACAACATTTTACCTCCACCGCCTTGAAAAAATTCTAATCTAAACGGATGGTGACCTTTTTTTAATCCCACCCTTCCTTCTTTCATCTCAGTGCCGTGGTAACCATCGTTATCTATTATTTGTTTTCCATTGATATAAAGAAGCGAACCATCATCACTCCACAAACGCATATCATAAATTCCATCTTCTTTTATTTCTATATACCCTTCTGATAACAAAGCAAAATTATCCATTAAGTCTTTAAAATCATTTCCTTCTATGTTATCCCAGTTAGCTAATATGCCTCCCTGAACTGCTTTGTTCTTTTCTACATTCTTTGGCATTGTTGATTGCGTTCCAGAAATAGTATAAATACGGGTCATTGCACCTGGACCCAGATCATCTGTATTCACTGCAACAGATGGTGACATCATTTCTACCTCACCACTTTGTGTAGTCGCTTCTCCATCAAAATCTGCTAGGCTGAAAATATATGCCATCATCTCCTTAAGATCCTCATCTGGAATTTCAGGATGCGGAGTCATAATTTGTTGACCCCATATTCCAGAACCACCGCTCTTAATTTTCCCTACTAGAGAAACAATGTTGCCATCATTATGCTCGTATTTTTTAGCAATAGAAATATAGGCAGGCCCTACTGTTTTTTTGGACTTGTTATGACAGGTCTTACAATCATTTTTTGCGATAAGCTGTGCGCCTAATGGAAGCGCGCTATCATTTGTATCAAACCCATCATCAAGATTAGGATCTTCTATTGTTGGATCAAACAAACGTAAATTTAAAGAGACAGGATCACTTGCTATTTGAAGCGTACCATCTAGATTTATAAAACTACGACCCTCATATTCTATCGCCTCTTCTCCACTCACAATCAAGTTCCCATTAGAATACCAATGTGATTTATCTACTATGGAGGAAGCATTTGATTTTAGTTCTACAAGATATCCCTCAGCTAAACCTTCAGTTGTAAAATTACGTTGCAAATCTTCACCTTTTTCTGACTTTACCAGCCGCACTTCTTCGTAAACGTTTACGCTTTTTCCAGTTGCATTATCAATTAATGCATGCATAATTGTAGGAACATCATTAACAAACTTATGTCCCTTATACTTGTAAGTCGTTGGAATCGCATTGCCACCCTGCATTAGTGACCAAGGCTGCTTATGTGCATTCACAAAATACATATCTCCCACGCTCGTAGGTTGAGGACCGTGCGCACCAGTAAACACTGCTCCTTCCATATTTATTAAACCCTTCCAAGCTTTATAAACTGAGCCATCAGTGGTATTATATGCAATAAACTGATCATCACTTAAACCTATACTTATCATACGTGCTTGCCCATCCAAAACAGAACGAAAAACCATTGGTCGGTCTACTTCTGCATTTGAATTATCACTATTTTCATTTGAACATGCAAAACAAAATAAGAGGATGGCAAGAAGGAATAGAGAACTGAATTTTTTCATTTAAATCTATTGAACAAGTAATATACAAATGAGATGAGAATATAAAGAACGTGTGTATCTATTTATAGAATTGCTTCTATGTTTATTATTTGGGAGTGCCCCTACGTTCGCATACGCTCACTCCAGGTCGCTCCCTTACAGGCTCCCTTTTCGGTCGGCCACTTCGTGTCTGGACAGCTAATTATTATAAACTGAGCTGAAGCCAGAAAATTCCATTACACTTGAACTTGCACTAGAGTTGCACTTTCATTCGCTGCCCACCTTTCAGGCAGCTCACTCAGAACAGCGCTGAAATAATATTAACTGCAAAAACTACCTTCGTTCAAAGAATAAACTCCACGTTATTTTCAAGGTTTAGAAAAGTGGGATAGCCTGTCTGTCATAAAGTGGGAGGCGGGCTGACGGCACTCGAGGGAAGGCATTTGACAGACTAGCGTTTTTTTTGTTACTTTTTTTTGGGCAATGCAAAAATAAGTAAAAGACAAAAACATAAAATAGCGTATTTCATTAAAGCTATTAAAAAAAATAAAAACACTTTTTGCGCTACCGAAATTAGTTTAATAATAAAAACCTACTTTGTAAAACCATTAAATTAGAAAAAGCACTTTTGATAAAATACCTCCTCCCCATATTACTATTCGCCGCTTGCTCTCCTAAGCAAAGCACAAAAAAAATAAACAAAAAAGCCACGCTTGCTTATAAAACAGAAGCCCTACTTGGAGAAGGGGCATTCTGGAACCACCAAAGCCAAGAATTCTATTGGATAGACATTGAAGGAAAGAAATTCCACATCTACAATCCAGAAAAAAACCAAAACATATCTTTTGACCTGCCTTCTAGAATAGGGACAGTCGTTCCCACAACAGACAATAACAAAGTACTTGTAGCTCTAGAAGATGGAATCTATACTTTTGACATGCTTACTAAAAACTTGGGCATGTTCTCTGCAATAGAATCAGATATAGCTACAAACAGATTTAATGATGGAAAATGTGATCCTGCAGGGAGACTATGGGCAGGAACAATGCGCATGGATGAGACGAGTGCAAAAGCAAAACTATACAGTATAGAAACAAATGGATCATTTAAAGAGCGTCTAGATAGCATCACCATTTCAAATGGCATTGTTTGGACTAAGGATAAAAAGACAATGTACTACATTGATACACCCACATTAAAAATCCGTGCTTTTGATTATGAAGAAGAGACAGGAAATATTGACAATGAACGTGTAGCAGTACATATCGACGAATCTCTTGGGTATCCGGATGGGATGGCAATAGACGAGAACGATAAACTTTGGGTAGGCATGTGGAATGGAAATGCAGTCATACAATTTGATCCACTAAGTGGAGAATCTATGCGCACAATTGAAGTGCCAGCACATAATGTTACCTCTTGTGCTTTCGGAGGTGAAAATTTATCTACCTTATATATAACAACAGCGCGCGTAGATATGTCCAAAGAAGAACTAGAAACGTATCCTAATGCTGGCTCTATTTTTAAAATAAATCTTGATGTGAAAGGAGTTAAAAGCCCTTTCTTCAAAATAAAAACACAATAGAATGAAAAATAAAATTGACCTAAAATTTCTTACACTTTGCCTAGCTGTATTCCTTACAGTATTTTCATGCAAAGCTCCACCTAAATTCAATGAAGCCGCATTACACGGTAAATGGGTGGTAACGTCTTGGGTTGAAGAGGCGTCTGGCAAAGAGTTTAGCAATAAAATGGATATGACTTATCAATCTGATAGTTTGTACTCAATAGACTATGGTCCAAAAAAAGAAGAAGGAAAATATTGGATTGAGGATGAATTTCTACACACTGTAGCTACAGGAAAGTCTGAGAACAAAGTGAAAATAATCAGCATCAATGCAGAAACCCTCAAAATTCAAATGAATAGAGGAGGAAAGATGGAAAACGTTGTTCTGACGAAAAAATAGACCATTTTAGTTAAAGTCTGAGCTAGAAATGTAAACTACCTTACATTTTCAAACATAATCATAGTAGAATAGCCTAATATGTAAATTACCCAATCTAGGCTGTTTCAACTTAAGATTAATTGAGCTAACTTTGCGTCACCTTAATGAAACCTGACTTCGGTCAACAACTATTTATACTAGAAACCTTAATTTTTGTCTTGGACACGCCATTACTAGTTAATGCGGGTTCTCCTATATAGCTATGGGTAGATTAAAATTAATTTAAAAAATTTAGTATGAATTTATATCGTATGGTGACTTCCATCACTCCTTTTGCTTATTGTGCAAAAACGACCTTCGGAATTTTCGGTTTTCTCTTGTTTTTTACACAAGGAATTTCTCAAGTCAATGTAATCCAAGCTTGGCAAGATGTAAATGCAGGGACTCCCGCATGTGCAGAATTTTTAAGCTTTGAATCCTGGAGTTCGGAAGGAACAGTCCAGAACGGTGATAACATATCACCCTGTGATGCAAACGATTCATCCACTATTGGAAATAACTTTACCTGTGTATCCGTAAAAGTAACAATGCCACCGCAACCCTATGCAGATTGTGAGGTAAACATGTGCTTGAATATATTCGTTGAAAGTCAAGGAGCACAAAGATCTATACTAGATGAATTTTGTAATGAAGTTTGGACTCCAGCTATCGGGAATTCAGATACCGATTTCACAGTCTGTGTAGTAGAGTCTGCTACATATACATTTCATATTTGTAAACAAGGTTCAGATCCAAATCCTGGATTTACAATATCAGCATTTAACTGTTGTGCCCCAGCAGCGCTAACCTGCCCCACTGATGCGGTGGTTGCGTGTACAGACGGTTTTTCAAATCCAGATTATTCTCTTGATAATACAGACGCAGGAATCTTTGCAGCGGAAGGAGGAAGCCTTACGTTTACTTCAGCTGATGGATGTGCTCCATGTCCACTTGCAAGCCAATGTTTAGATATTTCATATGCAGATGCTGGTGCTTTAGACTTTTGTGCAGGGACAAGTATTACACGTACTTACACAGTGGGACTTGCAGGACTTGCAAATTATGTACAAATTTCTCCAGGAGTATTTGGTCCAGCACCAGGTTGGCCAATGGTCTGTACACAAGTAATATCACCAGTTGTGGATGTGGTAATACCACTTATCACTTGTCCAGGAAATATAGTCTTAGAAGGATGCGATGAAACTGCTCTTACAGCAGCGGATGCTGCTTTTGCATATGCCGCAGCCTCCACCATTGTGTCAGAAGCAGACTTTGTAGCAGCAGGTGGTACTGTAAGTGATGATTGTGGTCTATTGTCCATAGCCTATGTGGATGCTATTATAGATATGGCCTGTCCTAATCCAATCCTTGTCGTAGAAAGAACATTCACTGCCACAGATGATTGTGGAAATATAAATACCTGCGTTCAGACAATTGAAGTATTTGACACAACTGATCCAGTTCTTACCTGTCCTGCAGATATTGCTGGAATAGAAGGATGTGATGAAACTGCGATTACAGCAGGAACCGCAGGTTTTGCTTATTCAGCTACTTCAGTAGTTGTTACAGAAGCAGATTTTGTAGCAGCAGGCGGAGTCGTGAGTGATGTCTGTGGTGTTATTGCATCTGTGAGTTATGTTGACCTGATCACAGATAACAGTTGTACAAATCCAATTTTAAGTGTGACTAGAACATGGACTGTAACAGATGATTGTGGGAATTCGATTACTTGCGATCAGATAATAAGTGTAGATGATACAATATTGCCAGTAGTTACATGTCCAGCAGCAGTTACAGGAATAGAAGGATGCGATGTAACAGCGATTACCGCAGGAACAGCATTTTTCCCATACTCGGCAGTAGATGCAACTATTACAACGACTGCCTTTATGAATGCAGGCGGAACATTAAGCGATAACTGTGGGGGAATCTTTACAGTAAGCTATATAGATGTCATAGATGATATGGCTTGCCCAAATCCTGTATTTGCTGTTACTAGAACTTTTACAATCACAGATGCATGTGGAAATCCCTCAACATGTACACAAGTTATAAGTGTAGATGACACAACTGCACCAGTGATCGAATGTCCTGCTGCAGTATTAAACTTTGAAGGATGTAATACAGATGATGTTTTAGCAGCTTCAGGTTTTGCATACTCAGCAACAACAGTTGTGCTTACAGAGGCAGACTTTACAGGAGCAGGTGGTACAATAACAGATGCATGTCCAGGTGTATATGCAGTAAGTTATATAGATGCAATAATAAGCATGACCTGTCCAAATCCAATTTTAGAAATAGAAAGAACATGGACGATTGCTGATGCATGTGGAAATGCGAGTGTTTGTACACAAGCAATAACAATAGATGATACAACAGCACCAGTAATAACATGTCCGGCGGCGATTGCAGGAATAGAAGGATGTGATGAAACAGCAATTACAGCAGGGACAGCAGGATTTCCATATTCTGCAACAGCAGCAACAATAACAACTGCAGATTTTATTGCAGCTGGAGGAACTGCCACAGATAATTGTGCAGGTGCGTTAACAATAACTTATATAGATGCCATAGACGATATGGCCTGTCCAAATCCAGTATTTAGTATAACAAGAACATTTGAAATCACAGATGAATGTGGTACAGCAATAACATGTACTCAGGTGATAAGCGTAGACGACACAACTGCTCCAGTTGTAACATGTCCAGCAGCAATAACAGGAATAGAAGGATGTGATGAAACAGCAATTACAGCTGGAACCGCAGTCTTCCCATATTCAGCAGCAGATGCAATTATAACAGAAGCTGCTTTCATAGGAGCTGGGGGTACAATCGCAGATGACTGTGGTGGACCTTTTACTGTAAGTTATATAGATGTGATAGATGATATGGCCTGTCCAAATCCTGTATTTGCAATTACTAGAACCTTTACAATTACAGATGAATGTGGAAATCCTACAACATGTACACAAGTTATAAGCGTAGATGATACAACAGCGCCTGTGATTGCATGTCCTGCAGCAGTATTAAACTTTGAAGGCTGTAATACAGATGATGTATTAGCAGCTTCAGGTTTTGCATACTCAGCAACAGAAGTTGTATTGACAGAAGCAGACTTTACAGGAGCTGGCGGAACAATAACAGATGCATGTCCAGGTGTATATGCAGTAAGTTACATTGATGCAATAATTAGTATGGCCTGTCCAAATCCAATCTTGGAATTAGAAAGAACATGGACAATAGCTGATGCATGTGGTAACGCGAGTGTTTGTACACAAACAATAACAATAGATGATACAACGGCACCTATAATAACATGTCCACCTGCGATCACAGGTCTTGAAGGATGTGACGAAACAGCAATTTTAGTTGCAGGGGGTACTGCTTTAGCATATTCTGCAACAGTAGTTACAATAACAACTGCAGATTTTCTTTTGGAAGGAGGAACAGCTACAGATAATTGTGGAGGTGCTTTGACAATTACATACGTTGATGTTATAGATGACATGGCCTGTCCAAATCCTGTATTTAGTATTACTAGAACATATGAAATCACAGATGAATGTGGTACAGCTATAACATGTACGCAGTTATTTAGTGTGGATGATACAACAGCACCAGTTGTAACATGTCCAGCACCAATTACAGGAATAGAAGGATGTGATGAAACAGCAATCACAGCTGGAACCGCAGTCTTCCCTTATTCAGCAGCAGATGCAATTATAACAGAAGCTGCTTTCATAGGAGCGGGAGGAACAATCACAGATGACTGTGGTGGACCTTTTACAGTAAGTTATATAGATGTCATAGATGATATGGCCTGTCCAAATCCTGTATTTGCAATTACTAGAACCTTTACAATTACAGATGAATGTGGAAATCCTACAACATGTACACAAGTTATAAGCGTAGATGATACAACAGC
>CALCMJ010000047.1 GCA_937967615.1 uncultured Saprospiraceae bacterium | reverse complement strand
CGCTTCACTATTTAGCGTGGGAGTAATGATTGAAATCCGCATTTAATTGGATTCTGTACTTGATTCAATAATGATTAAAAAGTCCATTCTAAAGGTGCTCTATAATTGATTTTGTAATGCTAATGTAACGTGGAGCTGTATACATAAATATAACTATTTTCTATTTACTCCACTCCAAAATTGCTTCTTAATCTATCCCTCTTACTTTATGTTCCTAAACTTTCTTAAAAGTAAAGCGGAATACGCATTAAATTAAGTTAAATACGTTTTTCATCTATCAAATGGGAGATTTTGTCGCTTTTGAATTAGAATTTAAACGTTTCTATTTAGAATTTTATCTAAATACTCATCTCCATAGTCATCCCAAGTTCTTAATTCAAACTCCTTATTCATCACTCTTTGTCTTAACCTATTCAGGAATTCCATATTCTGGTGGTAGTATAGAATTTTTTCTCTGATGGCCTCAGCATTTCTGATAGGGATTATATTCCCATTATTCCCTTCTTCAATTATGTCTTCCCCTCCAGTATTTGTTGTAGCAATCACAGGCAATCCACAAGCAAGAATCTGAGGTATCACCATACTCAATCCTTCTTGAATTGATGGCTGCACTGCAATATGACATTGTGAAATTAAATCAGCTAACTTATAATGGTTAACAAAGCCAAATATTTTCCAATTCTTCTTCTTCTTTTCATTCATCAGTGTCTCCATATCCTTAGCAAGCGAGCCTATTATCCATAATTCAAAATCTTGTTCAGGTAATTGTTCGAAGGCATCAAATAAATACCTTAATCCTTTTTGTATCGTAATACTGCCCAAATACAAAACTCTAAAAGGCTTTTGATCAGGCATAGCATTCTCAGAAACATTAAAGTGTTTACTCCCCCCAAAATTATTAATCCATATTTTATCTCTTGAAAAACCTTTTTCCCAAAAGGTTTTTGCAGCAAATGTCGAAGGAACAGAAATGACATCTGCTAGTTCATATTCTTCATGTTCTCTATCAATGATAGCTTGGTTGCGCGGAAATATCATCCCAAATCTTTTATACTCTTCTTCTAAAATTTCAATTTGGTAAGTAATATGTGAAGATCCTCTTTCAAGTATTACAAACTTACCTAGCTGTTTTGCTTTTACTATAGCCTGATATGACATTCCACTCCAACCAATAAATACATTAGCATTTTTTTCTCTTTCAATTTGACTAGCTACCCAATTGTCAAATTTACTATTCCAAACAAATGGTTTTTTGTAAATCTTAAATCCAGCAGCAATTAGCAAATTTGTTCTTATAAGATTATTAGATATATTTTCTCTATCTACTCTTTTAGTTAAATTTCTTGCTAAAGTATTTTTAGAATATGCAAAACTCGTGTACAATCTCGTTAATTGCTTGTTCCTCTCCAATTGCTCTGCAAGATTAAAACTGTGGAACTTTGTGATGCATGAAATGATGACCATAAGAATTTTTGCTTAGAAGTAAATTTATTGTTTTCTACGATGCCAATTTCCTATTTTTTGACATATTAGAATATCGAATACTATTTAACTAGAAGTTTGATTGCTACTTTTTTAGCAAGATTAAACCCACGCGGAAAAGTAGTTTCTACTTTATGAATTATTCTATTATTCAGTTGATTCAAATCTTTTGGAAAATTCACTTCTACTCCATTTATGGATTTTAAATGTAGTGGTTTTTCTAACTTTTGGAACTGCATAAATTTTGAAGATTGAGGAATATAGTGACAGGTTATCGACTTTCTTGAAAACTGAGGTTCAAAAGCTTCCAATGACCCATGAATGGTCTTTGAACTCCAAAACAACACATCTCCTTTCTTAAGAGCTGGAGCATGACAATTTAAATCAAAGTCCTCTATAAGTTGCTTCACTAGTTCCTTATATCGAATGTGATTAAATGCAATATCGAAATTGCCTCCATTCTTTTTTATATCTATACGATGACTCTTAGGATAAATATAAAATCGACCAGCTCCAGCATGAATATCTTCAAGTGCAATCCAAATACCAATCATTTCCCCCTCCTTTTCAGCATCCAGGTAATAGCAATCTTGATGCGCCCATGTAACTGGGTTTCCATCAAAAAACATCGCCTGTACCGCTTTGCCTGACTCGCCCATGAGAACACGTAATGTTTTTTGAATACTTTTGGACGATATAATCCCAGCTGCTGAATTCCTAAAATTTGGAAAGAATCTTGGATGTGTTGACTGTGGATTTAGAATAGAATTCAATATATACCCATTCTCAGTCAAAGAATGTTTCTCCGGCTTGGCACTTGCTTGTCTGTAAATGTATTCCTTGGAAGGTTTTATCTCATTTTTAAAATTCTCCAAAATATTATTACAGATTTCATGGTTTATCATCTGCCTTTGGACGATATAACCAAAATCATTGAAGTAATTTGAAATGTCAGTATCACTGACAATATCCAGATACTTATCTGAGGTTTCAGAATATTCCTTTTTAAGGATGAGGTCTTTACCTAAGGGACAGTACGCTTTATACGAATTACTCATTCTTGGTTAATATTCGATGTTCTTGATTATTTAATGTAATTGGTTTTCTGCTTAGTATATGATTTTCCATGACTAAGATATCCATTTCCGTTCTTTTAAAACATTGAAAAGCCTCCTCCGGAGCATTCACTATTGGTTCATTTTCATTAAAGGAAGTATTTAATAAAATGGGGGTACCCGTTTTATAATAAAATGCACTTAGGAGTTTATAATATCTTGGGTTATCTTCTTGTTTAACAGTCTGCAATCTGCCTGTGCCATCAATGTGACATACAGCAGGTATTTCATCTTGTTTACCTTCTCTAATTTTAAACACCTTTTCCATAAAGGGTGTACTTTCGTCATTTTCAAAATAATCAGAAACGTATTCATTCAAAATGGAGGGAGCAAAAGGTCTGAAACTCTCTCTTCTTTTTATTTTGCTGTTTATGTGATTACGTGTATTTTTGTTTCTAGGATCTGCCAAAATTGACCTATTCCCTAGAGCTCTTGGACCAAACTCTGATCTTCCTTGAAACCAACCGACTATTTGTCCAGCAATTAGTGCATCGCATACGAAATCAAACAGAAAATCATCCTCTACATTGGCATGGTGAAACGGACCTAAATTTAAATTATTTAAATATTTTTCAATTGCAAGATTTGAATACTTATTTCCTGTATAAGTCTGATTAATTGTTGCGATTCTAGCATTTTTCAGATTATGTTGATACTCATATAAAGCTGACCCTACTGAAGTACCTCCATCATGTGCATTCGGAGGCACAAATAATTTTTTAAAAGGTGTATTTGATAAAATTTTTCCATTGAGCACAGAATTCTGAGCCACACCACCTGATAAACACAAATAATCTAAGCCAGTTTCTTTATGCACATTTTGGATAACATGAAAGACTGTTTCTTCTGTAACTTTTTGAACCGAAGCTGCAAGATCTTTGTGATGTTGAAGAATGTCTTCTCCATTCTGCCTAGGCTTTCCAAAAATTTCTACTAAATATTTACTAAACTTATTTTTAATTATTGGTTTTCCATTTTTGTCTATACTATTCCAGTCCCCTTTACCCACTCTACTCAAATACTTGGTATTTAATTCAAAAAGTCCATTTCTTTTGAGTTTAATTACATCGTACAGTTTTTCTAGCATTTCCGCTTGAGGTTGTCCGTAAGACGATAAGCCCATTACTTTATATTCATCACCGTAGTTATGAAAACCAAGGAATTGTGTAAAACAGGTATAAAAATATCCAATGGAATGCGGATACGATATAGATTTTAATGGTAAAATAGTATTGTCTTTTCCTACCCCCGTCATTAAAGATGTAAAATCTCCCATCCCATCCAAAGAAACAATTGCTGCATTTTGAAATGGTGAATTATAGTAACTACATGCCATGTGACAACGGTGGTGTTCAATATATCTTACTTTTGCTTTTATATCATCAAGCTCATATCCTAGTGCATTTGTAAGATCAATTTTTAACTTCTTCACATTCTGACTAGATTGTTTACGATCCTTTAGTGCACTAAATAGAATGCCGTATTTTATGATGTGGATAAATTTTTGAAAAAGCTTTGCTTGTGGGTCTTTTGAAATAGTGATTAAATCAATTTCTTTGAGACTTAAGCCTGCCTCTTTTAAGCAAAACTGAATTGACAATAATGGAAGTCCAGCCCAATGCTTTATTCTTTTTAGTCGTTCCTCTTCAATAGCAGCTATTAGTTTTCCGTCGTTGAAGATGCATGCGGATGAATCTCCATGATATGCATTTAAGCCCAGTATTATCACATTGTTCCTTTTAAATAATTCTAAAATAACGGTCTAAGCAACATAGATTAAACTGAGCTATCTTAGATGAAAGTTCTTTTCTGTTCTATTAGGTAAATCAAAATAGTGAATTTATTTAAATAAAAAATAGTAGGATTAAAATTCTTAAACCATAACAAGAAATCAAGTTTTAAAAGATTAATTTAGTCCTATTATGAGGGTATTAATGACCAATTCAAAGAATCCTTTCCCACTTGCTTCGCAATTGTATAGTGCCCTTCAACCAATGGATATCAGCATTTCATCTTTCTACCCATATGACTTAGCGGATATCTATCATTCAAGTTTTCAAAAAAAAATACTGACCAGGCTATTACCATCCCATCTTGAGGACCATATAAATAAATCACTAGTAGATCAGATAGAAGAAAACTCGCCAGATTTAGTTTTTATAGTAAAAGGATATTATATAACTCCCAATACTTTGATGCGCATAAAGCAAATGGGAATTAAATTGGTAAATTATAATCCAGATCATCCTTTCTGTCTTTCAGGAAAACAAAATGTTCATAACATTAAGAATTCAGTTCCACTATACGATCTCTACATAAGTTATAGTAAAAAAATTCAAAACGAAATACTAGCCATTTATCCAGATTTAAAAACAGCTGTCCTTCCTTTTGGGTATCATCAAAACTATATTACTAATTTGGAAGAATCAAAAGACTACAATCGTGTGGGCTTTATTGGCTCAGCAGATAAAGAAAGAGCAAAAATCATAAAACAAATCGCGAATAATGGAATTCAAATAGATGTATATGGTCCATCTTGGAAAAAATATTTAAGCCCAAATGCAAATATTTCAATCTTCTATAAGATAGAAGGTTCCAAATTTTATCAAACGTTAAGAGATTATAGAGTTCAACTTAATTTGTTCAGAAAACAAAATTATGGTTCACACAATATGCGTTCATTTGAAATACCGGCAGCTGGAGGTATAATGCTGGGGCCATTTGATTCTGACCATGCATCATTTTTTAAAGATCAGGATTATTTCAATTTTGATTCAATAGAGAATTTAGTTGCAAAAGTAGAAAAGATACTACTGAAACCTAAAGATGAAATTTTAATAATGCGAGAGAATATTCAAAATAAATGTATTAATGAAGGGCACAGTTATGAACATCGGGCCTACAAACTAATAGAGTTATTTAGTGAATTACTTTAATTATAAAGAATAAGAAGATAAGCTAAGTTAGCTTCTATTCATTGGGCTTTAACAAAAATAAAATGCGAAAGGAAAAAGAAATTATTGACTTTGATAGAAGTAAGATTTATCAAAAATTAGATTATAAAGCTGAACCAATAGACTATAAGTTAGATATCCCATGGCGTGTCCAACAACAAATTGCGGAAACAAATGGAAAACACTACAGAAGTATTGTAGGCAAATTGACAACATATCCATCTTATGAATTAGCCGTTAAAAAGGTTACCGGTGATAAAATAATGCTTGACATTGGAACTGGCTGGGGAAGATGGCTAGCAGCTGGTTCTGAAAAAGGGTATATCCCAATTGGTCTTGATCTAAGATTAGAATTTTGTCAAACTGCCAATAAGGTAATGAGAAATCGTAATATAAAGGGCTACACAGTTGTTGGTGACTTAGAGAATTTACCATTTCGGGATAATATTTTTGATCTGGTATGGTCATTCAGTGTTATTCAACATACTCATAAAAAAAGATTAATTCATTGTTTATCTCATATCAATAGAATCCTCAATAGCAAAGGCTTTACAAAACTGGAATTCCCAAATAAAAATGGTCTTAGAAACAGACTTAAATATGTCGAAAGGAGTGAACAATTGAAAGATGATTATAATAATTGGTATGCTCGATACTACACACCAAAAGAATATCAAAATATATTCCATGAATATTTAGACAATTATAGCTTTGAAAATCACAGCTTTTTCGGCATTGGTGTTTTAAAAGAGGACTTAAAATATGTATCATTTAAAAACAAATGTTTTAGTGCACTTTCTCTTCTCTTTTCTTCTTTTACTCGTATTATTCCTCCCTTAAAACACCTATCGGACAGTATTTACATAACAGCAACAAAAAAAGAAATTGTGCCAATTGATGACAATAAAAATATTCATACTTTTTTACAATCGCATAATGCTTCTCCGGGAAACAATCTCAATATTGTACCACTCTTACGCTGTCCTATTTCAGGAAAAACTTTAAAAGTCAGCAATGATCAAAACAAATTAATTTCTTCAGAAGCTGGAGTTTACTATCCGGTGGTAGATAAAATTCCTATCTTAATTAAATCTGAAGCTGTTGCGTTAAATAATATTTCTTAGGGATTATCATTTAACATTCTTTGCATTCTAATTAAACAAAAGATGAATAAGGTCTCAAAAATAATAAGTTCGATAATCGAAAGCTGCCTAAGAAATATAAGTGGAGGTTTAGGTCGTTGGATGCGGTATCATTATTACAAAAGAAGATTAGGAGGATGTGGTAAAAATGTTGTTTTCGATATTGGAGTCAATATTCAATCACCAAAATCAGTATTCCTTGCAGATAACGTTTGGCTTGACAACTATGTAATTATTATCGCGGGAAGTGCTAATCCAAAAAATAAAATTAAATTTAAAGAAAATGCTAGTTACCAATATAAAATTGGTGAATTACATATTGGGAAGGGAGTACACATTGCTCCTCTATCTGTACTTCAAACACATGGCGGTATGTCTATAGGAGAGAATACAGGTGTCGCATCTGGGTCAAAATTATACACACTCTCGCATCACTACAGAAACCTGAATGACCCTAATGATAATGGTCCATTCTATTTTACACCTATGATCAATTCAAAGCATCAGTTTCTGATTTCCTCACCTATAGTCATTGGTGAAGGCTGTGCCGTGGGGTTAAATTGTGTTGTCCTTCCAGGAACTACTATTCCAAATGGAACTTGGGTAGGAGTAAATACCACCATATCCGGTCAAGACCTAATTCCTAATGCAATTTATGGATCAGATAAGGGGAAATTTATAAAACATAAATCCAGTTTAAAGTAAAGATTTGTAAATGAATATTTAAACTCATTTATTTTAAAATTGCAAAACCAAATTCAATTAATTAAATCCTATTACTCTTTTTAATTTCCAATCTAAAGTTGTTTTGATCATTACTAAATTTTCTCCACACAAATAGGAATTAAACTGAATGCCAGATAATGCATTAAAGATTGCCTGCGTCATTCCTTCTGCATCTTGATCTCCAATCTCAATAATAAACACATTCACTTTGTTAATCCAGTGTAGATCACCTTGTGTAAATAATGGATACTCTGCTCCTTCTATATCTAGTTTTAATATATCAATTGATTGCAAATTATAATTGTGCAAAATTTCAGGTATAGTTATCGACTTTAAGGAAGAATTCTTATTAGTTTCAGTTACTTTAAATGCTTGCATATCAACACTAGTTGATTCAATATCCAAAAATGTATTAATGGGCCATAATCCTGCAAACTCTGCAAAGACACTTTTCCTATTCTTTACATTCTTTTCGAGTATATTGAAATTTCTTCGTTGTGCTTCAATGGCGATAATTTGAGCTTCAGGGTGGTGCACAGCAAATCTAGCAGTTTCAACACCTATATTGGCTCCAGCATCTATAATGGTCTTAATCTTTTTCTGTTTGTTGTCTATAATTACATAACCCAACGAATAAAAATGAGAAACTACTTTGTCTAAGGTAGGATCAAAATAAAATTTACTCTTGTCAGGGAGTGGAATACATTGAATTTTACGCGTTAAATATTGATAAATGAATATTTTGATTGTGCTTGCAAAACCGAGGTTTTGCAATGACCTAGAAAATCTCCAAAACCAATTAAATATGCGTGTAATTAAGTTCAATTATTGTGATTTTTCACTCCAATGATTGCCATGTTTTCAGCTTCTTTATATAAGTCTTTAACTTTCCCCTTGGTATTAAAAATATGAACGTCTTTACATCTATTTTGAATCTGCTTAAGATCATCAAAAACCGTATAAGAATAGAATAAGCCATCTCCCTCAGAAATTTGATACATCTTCCCCTTAGTTTTCATCCAAATTACCAATTTCCACAAACCCATTTTCTTTATCATTCTTTTTAAAAATCTATTTCTAGCAGAACCTTGACCAATTGTATTTACATCAGAAATGAATACTATCTTTTTTGAGCATCTCAGCATTTCACTTACCATACGATTTGGTTTTTCTACATGGTGCAATACGCCAAACTCACAAACGAGATCAAATTCTTTATCCTTAAATTTAAGATTACATCCATTACCTGCAGTCAAAACTTCTTTAGATATTCCCTTTCCATAAGCTTGTTCACGTAATGCTGCAACAGGTTCAATAGCTGCAATATGAATATTTGGGAATTTAGCTTGAATAAACCTCAAAGTATTTCCAGTTCCAGCTCCTACATCTAGAATTGACTGCACTCCATACAGCTCTATGATAGAACATAGTATTGTTAGTGAAAACTGATGTCCAGTCTTTAATTCTGGATCTAGGTGCCAGGTATCGTAAAGACTTGCTGTTTCAGTATAATATTCTGACTGTATACTTTGGGCAGATGTCATTTCAATATTTTATATTCACTAGTAAGAAAATAAATTTAGACATATTATATTATTTATTGCACTTTCTATTAATGATCCAATCTATTAAAACAGAATTAACCAGAATCATCGTAAACTCTTAGTCGTATATTAATTTCAACCGAGAGTTATCTGGATGAATAAATAGATAATTAAAAAGTTCCAATGCTCCTTCATTAGTAAGTTCTTCTATCAACTGTAGTTTAGTAGATTTTGATTTTCCTTTAGTAAATGATTTACTTTCCAATAGCTTAAAAACAATAAATCCATTTTTTTTAAATTTGGTGAAAATAGATGGCAAATTTTCCTGTACAATTTCAATTACATATATAGAATTTTGATGAAATTTATTCATCCCATCCAATATCACAAGTTCATGTCCTTCTACATCTATTTTAACGAGTTGAGGAACGCCAAACTCAGCAATACAGTTACGATAACTTACGGATTCTACCTCCACAAATTCTCCATTATAATTACCTACCCTATTTGCGTCTGTGGAATTCCTTCTCCCACCAGTTAAGGCGTCTAAATATATTTTTACTTTTTCGTTAGGTGTCCCAAGAGCTTTTTTCTGAAGAACACAATTGTTGATCTTATTTAAAACCAGATTATTTTGCAAGTTCAAAGCAGCTTTAGGGTCTGGCTCAAATGCTATAACCTTTCCCCTGTCTCCTACCCATTCACTTAACTGAATAGTGAATTGCCCAATGTTAGCGCCTATATCAAATACTATATCCCCATTAAAAACCATTTTCTTCAATAAATCAGAAAATTCATAGTCTATGTTTTTCCTAAAAACAAATCCTAAATGATCCCGTGTACGAAACTCCAACACAGAATTAGAATGAACAAAATGTCTAGTGCTTTTCTTTTCTCCAAAGAATACCCTAAGACATGATTTAATTCCATTACGGATCATTACGTCTTTTGGTTTACCGTTTGAGAAAGAATTAATTTTTTATATAGATCTTTTATCATTCGATTAGTAATTTCTGTAGAATATTTTGCTGCATGCTTTAAACAATTTGCAGTGGTGAATTTATTGGGTTTATTACGAATTTCTGCAATTGCATTTGCGAATGCTTTAGGAGTATTATCTACCCATAATCCAGAGTTAAAATTGCTCACTTCTCTCCAGGGTGTATTTGTAGAAGCTACAATAGCTGTTCCTAAGTTGAGAGCTTCTAAATACACATTTCCAAAATTTTCATCAAAAGATGGAAGCGCAAACACATCACTAAAAGAAAGAAGTATGTTTTTATCTTCTGTAGCTAGGTTATTCAAAATATAAACGCCGTCCATATTTGGCTTAGCAATGGATTCTAAGAGGCGCTTTGTTTCTGGACCTTCTGGACCAGCTAAAACAAGTGCAAACTCAAAATCCAAACGTCTAATTGCATCAATTAATATGCTAAAACCCTTTTTCTTGTGCATTCTGCCCAAGCTCGAAATAATGAATTGTCCTTCTTTAATATCCAGTTCGTATTTTTCAATAAAACAGGTCTTCTTCCTTTTAAAATTCTGAATTTCCTTATCACTTAAATTTCTAATTCCATTAGGAATAACAGATACCTCTGCATTGGGTAGCACGTCTTGGATTTCATTCTTTTCCTTTTCTGCGGTAGCCAAAAACTTTATTCGATCTAAATGTTTCGAGACAAATTTTCGTATCCAAAGATGTTTGATCTTTTGTCTTTTTAAAAGCCCCCATTTCGCAAAGCCTCCTCTAGGAGATATAAGAATAATTGTATTTTTAGCATTACGGGAATACAAGGTTCTTAGAAACATTGTAGAAAACAGATCAACACAATGGATAAGATGACAATCCATAAAATATTTATTCCCGTTTCTAAAAAAGTCGAAAGAAAATCTTCCAATTATAGTTTCATCAAAATACTTTATACTTAAATATTCTTTTCTTTTATGATTTATTCGAGTAGAAACATCCAACTTACTTTTCACATTAGCGTTGGTTGTTAACACTTGGATTCTGAAATTTTCGGATTGAATATTTTCACATAAGCTTAAATTTGAGAACGTGGGACCGCCATAGACAACGGCAGGAAAAAAGGAACTGGCGACAAAGCATATTTTATATGGTGGTGAAACACTATTCAACATAATTTTTGATCTAACTATTCATTCAAATTTGAATACATTATTCTATGCTTTTCTTTAAATACCTCAAAAGAAAATCTCTTATCAATAACTCTATTTATTTCATCTTTCTTACTTTTCAACAAATCAGGATCTCTAAATGCATCTAAAAAAACATTTAAGTGAGCATCCAAATCAAAAGGGTCAATAACCCAACCATTTTTATTTTCAACAACTGCCTCCTGTGATCCGTCATGATTACCAACAATTATGGGAATCCCACACGCCATAGCTTCCAGTGGAGTCAGTGGAATTCCTTCTCCACGGCCATGGCCTCTATCACTTACCAAACTAAAAATTGTTGCACATTTATAGATATCTGTTAATTCCACTTCAGAAACCCTTCCAGTAAACACTACTTTCTTTTCTAAATTCAGTTTTTTGACTTTTACTTGTAGTTCTTCTAGATAATCACCTCCTCCTACAAATATTAATTGGGTGTTTGTGATCTTTTCAGAGAAACGACTAAATACTTCTAATAGTCTATCGTAACCTTTGTGCAAGGCTCCATAAGAAATACGTCCTAGGGTTAAAATATTAAATGATTTTGTAGGATTATGAATTCCATACTTTTCTAATAGATGGCGAGGTGGTTCTCCCTTTGCAAACCTTTCCAGGTCTACACAATCCCATATTACAGGTACTGATCCTTTGGGTCTGAATCCATTCTGTTCGAGATAATCTGCAGTAAAATAGCAATCAGACATAATCAAATTTGCTTTCCTAATTCCAATGTCAGCCCTATTTTTGAAAGTACTCCATACTTCGTGCCCGTAAGCATTCATTATTGACTTTGCGCCATAGCGTTTTGCTAAAAAGTTGGTGAAAACAATTAAATTAATATGGGCAGCATGTATACAATCGGGTGAAAAAATCTTCACTATCTGTTGCGCTCTATGCATAAATTTTAATTTATTTATTAAAGATGCATTGGAACCCTTATAGTCAACATCAATTGGTGTTTCTAATGAATGTTCGCCTGGACCTAGAAGTGAAAGTACACGTACATTACTATTTCCATATAATTCACGAATCGCTCTAATCTGATATCTACTGAAGCGGCCAATACCTCCTTTTTCATAGCAGCTTGTAGTTAGGTATACGATTTTCATATTCGCTTCCTTTTGTTTTCTAAATACTTAGCATCAATAAGAAAGCGATACCAAAACCCCTGTAGTACGTGCCAAACAAAACCAGATTTACCATCTAAAAACCCAAGTTTAAAAAAATACCTATAAATAAAATATAAAAATGGACGTATCAAAATTGGAAGTTTATAATACAAATTGTGTTTATACCATTGATTTGAATCTTGTTTATCTGTTCTTATATATCTCTCTGAACTTATTTCTTTCTTTTGTTTTATAATTTCCTCCATTTCTCTGGTTGCATAGTCATTGTGTTTGGCAATCCACCAACTTAAGCTATTTAAGTTCTCTTCTACGATATCATTTTTGAATTTTATAATCTTTTTGGAAGGTATTCGAATTTTTTCATCCATTGCCTTATTTTCAACAAATCCTTTCCCTACTTTCCACAATCGCAAAATCCATATTGGATAGTATCCTCCCCACCGTATCCATCTATCCATAAAAACGACTCTTCTTTTTATCAAGACGCCATCAGCTTCTTGCTCTATGGTCCCTAAACTACCTTTCATCTCGTTCAATAAATCTGTACTTATATACTCATCAGCATCCAACCTGAACACCCATTCTGTATTAATTTCACAGTTGGACATAGCCCATTCCAACTGAGTTGCTTGATTTACAAATTTGTTTTGATAGAAATCTGATGAGAACTGTCTAACAATTCCTTCTGTACTGTCATCTGAAAATGAATCAACAACGACGACCCTACATTGCAATCCTAGCACACTATTTATACATCTTTCAATGTGCAAGCTTTCGTTATAGGTTAATATTAAAATTGTTAAATCCAATCAGGTCCAATTTTTATTTGTGGCATAAACATAATCAGCTTGTGAGTAATCCTGTAGAATATTTTGCATAGAATCAGTCACTATCACCTCAAATCCAAAGGCTATTAGCTTATCTATAATAGCAATGGGGTTCCCACATTTTGGGTGTATTTCCATTGTAATAAAATGTACGGTATTCCAGTTATACTTTTCTTGAAATATGGAAAATTCAGATCCTTCTATATCAATTTTCAATAGATCAATTCTATTGATATTTTGATTGTTGACCCATTCTGTAAATGAAAGTGACTGCATTCCCTTTTCATAATTCATTCCAGAATTTCCAATAAATTGATTGCTCAAGGTATAATTACTAAAATTGTTTGTTTTAAAATTATTCTCAATAACCAGCTTGTAGTTCGGATTATTTTCCACCATGTATACCATGCCTGACAAGTTACTCATCATCAATGAGAACATGCCTCTATTAGCACCTAGGTCTACCACAATCTGAAATTCACTCTCTGCAGTAATATTCAATAATTTTAAATAGCAATTCTTAACAATCATTTCTCTTATTTGTCCAAATATACCTGAGTCCCCTACGACTGCAGTGTCATTCATCAAAGGATCTATCTTAAGGGATTTTCCAAAAACATCTTTGAATTCTAAGCTTCTGTATTTTGAGAATTGCTTATCAATAATAGCCAAGTTTTTTGTTCTAATGATTTCGACTATAGCTTTGAAAAAGAATGCAACTTGTTTGCTATACAATCTGAATCCAAGTGATTTATAGGCATTAAAACCATAATTCAAAAGCATTTTATCAAGTAAGTACATGAAATCAAATTGTAGTTTAATAAAATTCAATTCGAAAAACCAGTCTAAACATCCAATAGACTAAAAAAATAAAAAAACTAGATTTAACAATGGCATTCAATATAGAATTCACATCAGTACCCAAAAGCAAACAGCCTGTGAATAAAAGGGGCATCCAGAAAATAAATAAGGGCTTCTTTTTTACTAAGGCGCTACTATAGCCGTGCACCCAAGCGATAAACCCACCAAATAAACACATGAATAATAAGGAGCCGTTTTTACCAAAATTTACATAGGCCTCACCCAAAGGACTAATATTCGCACTTGTTTTACCCATAAGTTGTCTTCCTGTAAATTTCGGGAACATTATAGCCCCTCCCTGTCGTGGTTTATTCTTCCAAAAAAGTCGTGGGATCAGGCTTGTTTTTACTGCCGTAATTATTGTACTTCCCTTTACAAAACCCTGGCTAGATGGAACATGTGCATAGGTCATACTTACTATTCCTCCTTGATTTACTCTTCCATTAAAATGCAATAGATTCTCTTGATCAAAAATATTTTCAAAGTTTTTAAGTTTTGATAAATATAATTTAGTTAGTAGTCCTATATCATTCTTTCTGTCAGTATCATCCCAAGTTTTTTGTCTGTATTCTTGTTTAAGGAGCTGGACAGGCATCAATAGGATAACTGCAAGAACACCCATAGTTACAGATTTGGCAAGCGATATTTTAAACTTTTGGAAATAGAGATTAAAAAAGAAAAAAGACCAAAGAAATAACTGGCCAAACATTCCTGTTGAAGCTGCATTCATTAAGAGTAGTCCAAACAAGAAAAGCATAGAAGTTTTTCTATATTTTTCAAATCCGATAACCAAGTAAAATAAACCAATTAGGGTTAAATACTGTGCGTTTATAAATACATTCTTTAAAGCTCCTGGAACAAAATTAATAAGCAGAAAACTAGATATACCTATACCAATTAATAATACACTTGAGAATATTTTTGGCTGCTGAATACGTTCTTCAAACTCTATTACTAATTTTTTTTTCATTATTTCCAATCCTAAAATAAACATCAAACTACCTGGGAGCGCTATAGAAAAAAACACTTCAGAGTCTACAGCCATCACTGAAAATCCTTCAAAATACTTATAAGCTATATAGGGCGCAACTAGCCATTGCACAATAGCTGCAAAAGAAATGAATTCAAGAATAGAATCTTCTCTGCCAAAACATTTAAAAAACTGAATAGCGGAAATTGCAAAAACCAATAAAGTAATAGATTCATAGGAGCTAGGAAAAGCCAAGCAGATTAAAAGCATTAATACATATAGTGATATGATTTTGGCGTGGCTCATCTTATACTTCAAATCTTTTTTTTTGCTTTTTCATGATTTTCCGTCAATTTCTGAATTCCCCTAATCCTATCTTCAATAAGATGCACCATCGTTATAGAGTGTTGAAATAATTTACAATAATCTTACAGATATAATCTATATCCTCTTTATTAAGATCAAAAAAAGTAGGTAAATTTATTCCCTTATAAAATTTGCTATAGGTGTTCACATTGTCTGCTTTGTTAAAATAAGGCATCATACTACATGGATAAAAGTAAGGCCGACTATCTATGTTGTGTTCTTTTAAATATGACATAAACCTGCTTCTACTTTGCTCATCAAATTCTTCACATTCTAAGCATACCATCCAAAACGCGTGTTCTATATCTTCTCTTATCGTGTTTAACTGCACTCCATCTAATTCGGATAATCCAGCTTTATACCAATTAAAAATTAATTTTCTTTTTAAGAGCAATTCCTCAGATCTTTCCAATTGGGCACATCCAATCGCAGCTTGAAGATTTGTCATCCTAAAATTAAACCCAGGCGCGTCATGCCAATACCTCTTTGTAGGCGACATAGCTTGGTCTCTCAGGTGTTTACATCGTATAGCTAACTCTTCATCATTAGTGATTATCATACCACCCTCACCTGTTGTCATATTCTTGTTTCCATAAAAAGAAAAACAAGCCGCATCCGAAAGTGAACCTACTCGTCTGCCTTTATAGCGAGCGCCATGTGCTTCAGCTGCATCTTCAATAAGCAATAAATTATTCTCTTCTGCTATTTTTGCAATCAGCTCCATTTCTGCAGGATGCCCATACACATGAACTGGCATTATAGCTTTTGTCTTTTCTGTAATCTTTTTCTTAATATCTTCAGGATCAATGCAAAGGGTGTCGTTTTCAATATCTGCAAAAACAGGTTTAGCACCTGCATGCAAAACTGCATTCGCACTAGCAATGAATGTAAAGTCCGGAACAATGACTTCGTCTCCCTCTCCTATTCCTAAAGCGGTTAAAGCTAATTGAATGGCAACTGTTCCATTTGAAACTGCAATACCATATTTAGATTCGCAAAATTCAGAAAATTGATTTTCAAAATTGTCTATGTATTTCCCTAAGGAAGAAATCCATGTAGATCTTACTGCGTCATTTACATAGGAAATTTCCAGCTCAGTGATTGATGGTTGAGATACAGGGATGAATGTATTTCTGACAGTCATTTTAATGATTTATAAAAACTTGGAAGCCTATGTGTATTATACAAAAAAATAGACTAATACAGCAAATACTATATTTCTTTGTTTCCAAACCTTTTAATTTAATTCCTTTAGAATTATAATGTTAAAATTAAAGGGAAAAAGTAAATAGTATATATTGCATTATTTACTTTTTAACATAAATAAGAACAGAATCCAATAGGTGGTAAAAAAAAATCTAATAGGCAATTCCGGTTCTATGATAAGCTCAGGCGCTTTTCAAGCAGTAGTTGCTTTTGTTAGCAATCTAATCTTAGTCAGACACATTTCTCCTTCTCAATTTGGTATTTTTGCAATTATCTTATCTAATGCTACACTCTTAAGTGCATTTTCTAACCTGAGAATTGGCGATTTAATCTTACGCTCAAAAGAAAATGAGCTAAAGAGCGAACTCAGTTCCTATTATGCCTATACAATTTTGCAGTCCATAATTATTCTAGTAGGAGGACTTATTCTTCTCAAGATCGTAGGTCAGCTAAATTTCGAGGCACTTATTATCTTAGTCGCGGTCACATTTGCCCCATTTATACAAATAAACATGGTCCAATATGAAAGAAATCTTAAGTATGTTTCTATCGCAAAAATAGAATCAACCAGTGTTCTGCTCAGTCACTTCATGGCGGTTATTGGAGTTCTTTGTGGTTTGGGTGCAATCGTTTTATATTTAAGAGTGTTTTTACAAAGTTTCTTTGTAGCAATAGGTCTTTATATTAACAAAGCCTGGGCAAAATTTCCTAAACTTTATTTCTCATCAGATTCTATTTTTAAAATATTTAAAAATAGTAAGTGGATATGGTTAGATAATAATTTGGAACAGGGTTTAGATAAACTCATTATTATATTCTCAAATTCCATAGCGGGTTCTGCAAGTGTGGGTATGTTTTTTCAGGCAAAAAGACTTTCTGTTACACCTCATCAATTACTACAACCCTTCACCACTCGTGTTTTACTGAATTACCTATCTAAAGAAGATGCAAAAGGGAAAATAAATTTGCTAAATCGAATTTTAAAGTTTGAAATAATTGCCTTAGGCATAGCAAGTGTATTTATAAACTATTTTGGTTTAGAATTAATTAGTTTTTTGTTTGGTCCTAACTGGATTCCAGTTTATGATATATTAGTAGCACTCTTGGGTATCGTATTCTTCCTAAGTATATTTAATTCTTTTAAAGCCTATTACATTTCAGAAAAGAACACAAAATTATTTACTTTTTATGGCAGAATACCACTTGTTATTGGCATTATTGTGAGCTATATTTCTATCAAGATATTCATTTCTTTTAGCCCTATTATAGCATTAGCGTACGCTATATCTGCAGGTTATGCGATTGCAAGTATTTTCATATTTACGAAATATAACATTGACATAAGAAACGCGCAACATGTCTGAGAACCAAAGCAAGAATAGAATAAACTTGATCTATATTCTGAGTAATGGAAGAAGTGGATCAACAATCCTAGACATGTTATTGGGAGCCTGCTATAATGCTTGGACAATGGGAGAGTTGTTCCTCCTCCCCTACCAATACAGGACTAGATATCTTCCTTGTGGCTGCGGGGATGATCTCTCAGAATGCAAATTCTGGTCGCCATTTATAGACAATATATTCAAAAGCCAATCCGCTGATCTTGAAAAAGCCTTTATTTTTAGAAATGAAGCTGCAAAGGGCAAGGTATTGAGATATAAATACTTAAGTCAAATTCGCAATAAAAGCATTGACCCCAAAATTCTCAAAGAAGCTGAAACTTATGGGAGGGCAAATAAAAACATAATAGGACTCATAAAACAAAAGGCAAGGCAAAGTCAGCACGTAGACTATCTCATTGACGCTTCCAAAGATCCATATCGTCTACTCTTGCTTCATCTGTCTGGAGAATTTAACATTAAGGTTATCCATCTTACAAAGTCCCCTTCAGGATTTACATACAGTATGACAAAGCCAGAATTTAAAATTTTAAAAAGCGTAAGAATGAGTGGAAGATGGACAGTAGAAAATTATATTATGCACAAACTTTATACAAAACATTTTAAAGGGTCAGAATACATTCACATTAAATATAAAGAACTCGCATCTCATCCTGTATCTACGCTAGAAAACATAAATGATACTTTAAAATTAAATCTGGACTTTAATCCATGTCAAGATTTTATCTCAGGGAGAAGTCATGGGATTGCAGGTAATCTTGCAAGATTCCAATCAAAACAAATCACAGCGGATTTTGCTTATAAAACAAAATTTCCTAAAGTGAACAATTTTTTCACGAATGCAATCTGCTCCCCTATGACTAAGAAATTAAATTACTAGCACTATTCAGCTAATCAAATACTAATTCAAGTGATCTAAATTCACATTTTCACTTTACTTTTCTCCTTAATTAGATTTACTTTTTTTATTTTCAAAGAACATCAATTGATTGATGAATCATTATACACATTCTATGAAGTTAATATACAATTCCATTATTTTCTTGCTGTGCGTGCCTATCGCTGAGCTTTCTGCGCAGTATGTAACTGATGATTACAGATCAGAATTAACAATAAGCCTAGGTAGTTTTTTTTATACTGGCGATTTAACAGATAACATTCCTGTCCTTTCAGAAAGCCAGCTAGCTTGGGGACTTGCTTACACGCACAATTTAAATCGTGAACTTTCTCTCATTCTAGGCTTTCATAGAGGAAGAATCCAAGCTTTCGATTCTAACAATGGTACTTCATCTTCAAAGTACTTTAGAAACTTGAATTTCAGAACTCAGTTAGATGAGTTTTCGCTTATGGTTGGTTATGATGTAGTTTCACTTTTTAAAGAACGCAGAAGAAATGCAAAATTCAGATCAAAGGTCCTGTTTGGCTTGGCCTACTTTCGGTTTGATCCTGAGGGGTTTTACCAGGATAACTGGCATAGGCTCCAACCCCTTGGAACAGAAGGGCAAGGCTTAGAACAATACCCTAAGCGTGATTTTTATTCTTTGACTCAATGGAGCATACCATTTGGTGGCATGATTGCTTACAAACTCAATGAGAGCTATGAGCTTAGTTTGAGTTTTCGATGGAACAAAACTTTTACGGATTACATAGATGATGCTAGTCTACCTTCAGCAGACACCAATCTAATATTTAATGAACGTGGTGCACTAGCTGCGGCGCTTTCTGACAGGTATATAAATACAGATGGGAGTCCTTTTCCGCAAGAAGAAGGAGTCATGCGAGGTGATTCTTCTGATCAGGACTGGTATGGGATTTTTAAGATTGGCTTGAGCTATAGGTTTAATGAGTATTGGGTTAGGCGGTGAGGGGGTTTTGAGGAATATGGATATGGGTTTGAAGTTACAAACTTCAAACAACGAGGGATATGAGTTTGAAGTTACAAACTTCAAACAAAGAGGGATATGGGTTTGAAGTTACAAACTTCAAACAACGAGGGATATGGGTTTGACGTTGCAAATTTCAAACGAGGGATATGGGTTTGAAGTTACAAACTTCAAACAACGAGGGGTATGGGTTTGACGTTGCAAACTTCAAACAACGAGAATATGGGTTTGAAGTTGCAAATTTCAAACAACGAGGGGTATGGGTTTGAAGTTACAAACTTGAAACAACGAGGGATATGGGTTTGAAGTTACAAACTTCAAACAACGAAAATATGGGTTTGAAGTTACAAACTTCAAACAACGCGGAATTTAGAAATCTATGTATTCTCCGTCGTAGGCTCTTAGGGAATTGGGGCAATGTGCTTTGGCTTCATCGAGTAGAGGTGTTACGTCTCTGAATTTTCCTGAATAGTGTCCTATCACTAAAGTTTTTGCTTCAGCTAAATGGGCAATGTGGGCAGCTTCTTTTGCTGTGGAGTGTCCCCTCTCGTTTGCTTTATCAGCCATATCATCTGTATATGTTGCTTCATGATAAAGTACTTGTACATTTTTGATGTAGGCAGCAATGGCTTTATTAAACCTTGTATCAGAACAGTAGGCGTAAGAGTGAGGAGACTTTTGTGGATGTAAAACCTCTTCAGGGGAAATTTTCTGAGCTTCTTCCCTATCCACCGTTATTCCTGCTTTCAATTTTAGAATTTCGTCTACAGACAATTTAAGCTTAGAGACCATGTCTTTGCGAATGTTAGGCTTTTGTGTTTTTTCAATAAAAAGATAGCCATTTGTATGGATGCGATGGTCAAGGGGAAATGCAAACACATCAAGAGTGGAATCAGAATAGACTTGCACTTTCTCTGTGGCCTTTACTTCTTTAATCTGAAGGGTAAAATCTAAATGACATTCAGACAATTCTAAAATTGTAGTTATCAATTTCTTAATACCTGGAGGTCCTATGATATGTAAATCATCTGTTCTGCTGTAATGGAAATAGGAAGTGATAAGTCCAGGTAAACCAAAGATATGATCTCCATGTAGATGAGAAATAAAGACTGCGCGTATTTTATTCCGCTTTACCTTATACTCAGCTAGACGGATCTGTGTTGCTTCTCCGCAATCAATCTGATAGTAATCCTTATCTGTTAAAAGAACCTGAGAGGATGTAATACGACCATGATTAGGCATTGCTGCATTGCTACCTAATATCAAAAGTCTCCATGACATGAATTATTCTTCTTCCCCTGTAAGAGCAGATTGTAATGCGCTCATTGCTGCATAATCTTTTGCTTCATCAACTGTAGGAATGATTGTCAGGATGGTTTCCAACCTTGAAATTTCAATCAGCTTCTTTACAGAAGGATGTTCTATCCCGGTAAGGATGAAAGAACCATATCCTTTCCATAACCTGTTAGCAGTCAAGATTGAACTGAGTCCAGATGAATCTACATATTTAACTTGATTTAAGTCAAATATAAGATTGCGTACACCTTCATTTCTGAGGAATACAAATTCTGATTTCAAGTTAGGTGCAATGAGTGAATTGAGGTTTTCTTCCTCAAGTTCCAATTTTGCGTATGTTTCTGTTTTATCGACGTTATATTTCATAGACTCTTAATCTGAGGTGCAAATTTATCCCTTTTGGCTTAAAAAGAAATTAAACTGAGGAATATTTGTGTTAAACAAAGCATATTACTGACATTCCTACCGTTATAGCAACTAATGTGCAGAAATTCCTTGAAACAATTTCGAATTAAACTTACTTTTAGACAGAATGACAGTCTAAATTGTATTGGCATCATTTTTAACCAAATTATGGGTAAAGTATTATATTAGCTAGCAATAATCCATGAATAGAAAGTTTTCACCAAAAGTCAAAAAAATAATATCTCTGAGCAGAGAGGAAGCGATTCGTCTAGGACACGATTTCATAGGCACTGAGCACTTGTTGCTGGGGATGATCAATGATAACGATAGTCTTGCCATCAAGGTTTTAGATAGTCTTGAAGTAGATATTGAAGAATTGAAATATAAGATTGAAGAAAAATTGGAAAGTAATGTGATCGCCACTGATCAAACGGGGCTGAACATTGGTAAGATCCAATTAAATAAACATGCAGAAAAAGTGCTTAAGGTAACTTTCCTTGAGGCTAAGCTGCATAAAAACCAAGAGATTAATCCTGAGCACCTTATGCTTTCTATATTAAAGCATAAAGAGAATACAGCAAGCAAACTCCTATTTGAGTTTGAAATAGATTACGATCTTTTTAAAACAGAACTAGAATACGTGAAACAAGAACAAGAAAGTCCATTCTCAGATATGTATACTGCTTCTTCTGATTCTGATCTTCCTATGGAGGAAGAAAGTGAAGAGGAATCTTATCGTCAGAGGAAATCAGGAACTAAATCCAGAACGCCAGTGCTAGATAATTTTGGCAGAGATGTTACCCGACTAGCAGAAGAAGGGAAACTGGATCCTATCATAGGTAGGGAAACTGAAATAGAACGTGTATCTCAAATTCTTTCTAGAAGGAAGAAGAATAATCCTATCCTTATAGGAGAACCTGGAGTGGGAAAGACCGCTATAGTTGAAGGATTGGCGAATATGATCATTCAGAAAAGAGTTGCAAGGACCCTCTTTAACAAACGTCTTATCATGTTAGACCTGGCTGCTCTTGTAGCTGGGACGAAATATAGAGGACAGTTTGAAGAGAGAATGAAAGCTATTATGAATGAGCTTGAGAAAGCGAATGATATAATCTTGTTCATTGACGAGATCCATACTATCGTAGGTGCTGGAGGTGCAACTGGTTCGCTAGATGCTTCTAATATCTTCAAGCCAGCACTAGCGCGTGGAGAATTGCAATGTATAGGTGCCTCTACCCTAGATGAGTATCGTCAATACATAGAGAAAGACGGCGCCTTGGATAGAAGGTTTCAAAAAGTATTAGTGGAGCCACCTTCGCCGGAGGATACCTTGAACATACTTGAAAACATAAAATCAAAGTACGAGGAATTCCACAATGTGGAATATTCTGCAGATGCCATAAAAGCATGTGTAAAATTAAGTACTAGATATATCAGTGACCGTTTCCTTCCAGACAAAGCTATAGATGTATTGGATGAGGTAGGTGCAAGAACGCACTTGAAGAACATCCATGTGCCTAAGCACATTGAAGAACTTGAGAAGAAGATTGAGGAGGTAAAAGGGCTTAAAAACAAAGCAGTCAAAGATCAGCAATATGAAAAGGCGGCTGATTTAAGAGATACAGAATCCAAGTTGACAAAGAAACTGGAAGAAGCTAAGATAGAATGGGAGGAAGATGCTAAGACGAAGCGTTATCCTGTAGAAGAGGAAGATATTGCAGAAGTGGTGGCTATGATGACAGGTATTCCTGTTACACGCGTGGCGCAAAATGAAAGTAAGAAGTTAGTGGGAATGAATGATGACCTTAAAAAGGCTATCATAGGACAAGATGAGGCAATCTCAAAGATTACTCGAGCTATCCAGAGAAACAGATTGGGTCTTAAAGACCCTTCTAAGCCTATAGGTTCGTTTATATTCCTAGGGCCTACTGGTGTAGGTAAAACGGAATTAGCGAAAGCATTAGCCAAGCATGTATTTGATTCGGCAGATGCGCTTATACGTATAGATATGAGTGAATACATGGAGAAATTCTCTATCAGCAGATTGATAGGAGCTCCTCCGGGATATGTAGGTTATGAGGAGGGAGGTCAATTAACAGAAAAGGTAAGACGGAAGCCCTACTCTGTTGTCTTACTAGATGAGATAGAAAAAGCGCATCCAGATGTTTACAATATTTTATTGCAGGTATTGGATGATGGGCAGTTAACAGATGGTCTAGGAAGAAAAGTAGATTTCAAAAACACGATGATCATAATGACATCAAATATAGGTGTCAGACAGTTGAAAGATTTTGGTCAGGGAGTTGGATTTGCTACCAAGGCAAGAACAACAGCTTCAGGTGACCATTCTAAGGGCGTGATTCAGACTGCACTTAAACGTACATTCTCTCCAGAATTCTTAAATAGAATTGATGATGTTGTTATTTTCAATAGTTTGGATCAAGATCATATCTTTCAGATTATAGATATAAGTCTGAAGGACTTATTCTCACGTCTTGAAGACATGGAGTACAAGTTGAGTATTTCAGCTGGTGCTAAAAAATTCGTTGCAGAAAAAGGGTTTGATCCACAGTTTGGAGCAAGGCCATTAAATAGGGCGATTCAGAAATATCTGGAAGATCCACTAGCAGAATATATATTAAATAACAGTCCTGAATTAGGCTCGGAACTTAAAGCAGTTTTAAATGGTACTAAAGATGGAATTCAAATAAAATCAGATGCTGAAGTAAAGACTCAAGATAATATCACATAAGAGTCTTACATTAGCAGCAATTATTCATTAAAAATTAATATTTGGCCAGAAGAAAAAAGTTTGTACCTCGTGTTGAAAAACCCTCTTTTAGAATAAATTCAGGAATTCGAGTACCTAAGATTAGATTAGTAGGAGATAATTTTGAAGAACTAAGTGAATTACTTGGTAAACCATTAGAACCAGGAGTCTATTATACAGATCAAGCGGTAGATTTTGCGCGTGCTCTGGAGTTAGACCTTGTGGAAATCTCTCCAAAGGCGGACCCACCGGTTTGTAAACTCATAGATTATAACAAGTTTCTCTACCTAAAAAAGAAGAAAGAGAAGGAATTGAAGTCAAAAACGGCAAAAACTGTGATAAAAGAGATCAGATTTGGGCCTAATACTGACGATCATGACTTTGATTTTAAGCTAAAACATGCTCAAAAGTTCTTGGAACAAGGAGCGAAAGTAAAGGCTTATGTTCATTTTAAGGGAAGAACCATCGTTTTTAAAGAGCGTGGACAGCTATTATTATTGAAATTTATCAATGAACTGGCTGATTACGGAGGTGCTGAGGCACTACCAGAGATGGATAGAAGACGGATGTTCGTTATAATCTCCCCATTAAAAAAGAAAAAGAGCTAAGTATTTCCATTATCAATGGAAATACATACCTTTGCGCCCTATTTAAAAGATTCTATTATGCCTAAGATGAAGACGCACTCAAGTGCAAAGAAAAGATTTAAAGTGACTGGGACTGGAAAAGTGAAACGCTTTCAGGCGATGACATCGCATATGATGCGTAACAAGTCGAAGAAGCAAAAAAGACACTTAGAGGGGTCTACACTTGTCTCAAAGGCAGACCAAAAGAGAATGCTTAAGCTTCTCTGTAAAAAATAATTATTTCACTTGTAAAGAGGCCAAGAACTGAATTCAGATAATGCAGTTCCCTTTTTGCGGTAAAACTTTATACTATGCCACGATCAGTAAACGCTGTCGCTTCCAGAAGAAGAAGAAAGAAAATTATCAAAGCTGCCAAAGGTTATTTTGGCGCTAGAAAGAATGTCTATACTGTTGCAAAGAATGCAGTTGAGAAGGCATTGCAATATGCATATAGAGATAGAAGAAACAAGAAAAGATCTTTTAGAAGACTTTGGATTGTACGTATCAATGCAGCTGCTCGCCAAGAAGGTTTGAGCTATTCAAAATTAATGCACAAACTAAGTGAGAAAGAAGTAGGTCTTAACAGAAAGGTACTTGCTGATCTTGCGATGAATCATCCAGAGGCGTTTAAGTCTGTGGTGAATTCTGTTAAGTAGTTTTTGTGTATGTAGTTGCAAACTACATACAACTCCAAGAACATAGATCTACATCAAGAAATAAAAAAGAGGCTGTCCCATAAAGGATGGCCTCTTTTTTATTTGGACTGAGGGACTAAAAGAAGGAGAGACTTAGAGACGAGAGCGTGAAAGAGTCGACACTTAATAAAAACGATTTTTAAGCATCCTCTTAAGCAGAATTTGAACAAGAAATTTGAACCAGAATTTTTGGAATTAAAAGAATGACCAGAATTTTCAATTTTTATGTCTGCTAATCAAAAGAACGAAGTAGTTTAAAAATTCAGGGCTATCCAAATATTTTGAACTATCTTCAGTATGTTAGTTAGATTAATTTAAAATCTTATTAGTTGACCAATTTAGCCCCAGCTAATCATTCTGGAAACCTTACTCCCACGCTTCGTCCGTATGAAACAACAATTGCACTGGCACTAGCAATTTTCCTGATCATGAATTCGCATCTAGAAAATTTCTATCCCAGAGCTTGGATGGCAGGAGACGGTCTTTGGGGAAATACCATGTTTTTCTTTATAGCAGGTTTAGGCGTTGCACTTAGTCCTAAGTTTTTAAGTCAAACAGCAAGGCAATGGTATTCCAGAAGACTTATTCGCGTCTACCCTGCCACGTTAATAGCAACGATAATTCTCTATCATTTTATAGATGGCAATATTGTTTATCCTGAAAGTAACTGGATACGTAAATACATATGGCCAACGCATTTTACTTTTATTGGCCAAATAGTATTATTTTATGCATTAGGGTTCTTGATAGTGCGATTACATCCAAAAAAGATCTTATCTGTTGGCTGGCCAATTGTTCTTTCTCTACCAATTATAGCTATGCACATAGATGCAAATCTTTCTGTACCAGAAACAGAGAATATGAGCAGTGCACATCTTAAAAACCTAAGTCATTTACTTACATATTTTCAGACTTTCTTGTTGGGTGTTTGGTTTGCATTGAGAAAAAATAAAAAAACATCACTTGTTAAGGTAGCTGTAATATTCGCCATCATACTAATTGTGTATTTAGCTGTTAAATTGATGGTAGTCCATAGCGTTAGCGGTTCAAGAGCGTATTCCGCTTTGATTCCTCTTTCTCAAATATTAGCATTTGTTACAGTTCTAATGCTCACCCATCCCCACATTTTACATTATGTATCAAATAAGAAATGGATCTGGAAACCACTGCGTATTATTTCAAAACACACATTAGAGCTTTACATTGTTCACTTTTATTTTGTGTATAATCCTACGCTTTTAAAACTTACATCACCATTAGGAATTATAGCTGTGTTTCTATTTTCTTTAGTGGGAGCAATTATTTTAAAGTTTATTACTAGAGTTGTCATTAGGTTATTGCGCTTACAAAAAATAGTTGCTCAAATATGAAAAGCGATATAGGCATTAAAGAAGAGTACCCAACGTGTTTGTCATTTTAAAGGTAATGGTTTACGACTAATGGGTGCAAGGGTTGCAAACCTACAAACATCTAAGAAATAAAAGAGGGACTAAAGGAAGGAGAGTATTCTCATTCTTTTAATTCCAAAAATTCTGGTTCAAATCCTGCGAAAAGGGAATGGGAGACGTAGGTGTATGAAAGTTTTCAAGAAGTGCAGATGCTTGACAAGAAAGTTTACATATAATCCAAATATCACTTCCTTATCGCTTCCACTGGATCAAGATTAGACGCCCTATATGCAGGAATAATTCCAGCAAGGATTCCAACAACCACCGAAACTCCTATTCCTATTATCATAAAAATAGGGGATGCTGAAATTTCAAAATCGATTGCTTTGGATGCAATTTTCAAAACCACAATAACAAGAACAAGCCCTGCTGCTCCGCCTAAAATGCAAAGTATGATAGACTCTATTAAAAATTCAGTGAGTATGACTCTTTTATTTGCGCCCAATGCTTTTTTTATACCGATGATATTTGTGCGTTCTTGGACGGAGACGAACATGATATTCGCTACGCTAAACATTCCTACCAGTAAGGCAAAAAATCCAATAATAAAGCCTGCAATATAAACGACACCAAACACACTATCAATCATAGTTGTAAGCATCGTGAGTTCGTTCAGCGAGAAGTTATCAGGATCTTTTGGTCGGAGTTTTCTTGCACCTCTCATGACGCCTATAAGTTCTTCTTTGGAATCTTCCATTTCTGCTTCCTCACCTAGTTTGACGTAGAGAATCTTCCCTACGCTCCATCTGCTCATTCCTTTTGTGTTGATATATTTCTTAGCAGTATTATAGCCAATCCAGATTAACTCATCGCTATTAAAAAAGTTAAAAGGATTTTCTCCTTCATCTGCGAGCACACCTATGACTTGAAATTTATTTCCGTAGAGGCGGACGTATTTGTCTAATGGATTTTCGTTAGGGAAAAGTTCTTTCGCAATCTTATTACCAATAACTACTTTGTTAGCACCAGTTGAATATTCTTTTTCAGTGAAGTATCTACCCTCACCTATTTCCATTTTTTGGACCTCAGGGTATTCATATGTGGTTCCCATAATTGTCGCACCGCTCACACTACTAGATCTGTATTTTATAGTTTTTGCCTGCACATAGATGGCAAAAGAGGCATCTTCAAAGCTTGTTTTTCTTTTTTTGAGATATTCATAGTCATCATGCGAGGGTGAAGGTCTCTTCATATACTTCCAATAATTCAATCCCGGGTCTTCATCCCATGGCCATACGTCTACCATGATGACATCTGAGCCCATCTCACCGATACCACTTTTAATACTACGTTCAAGCGAGTTGACAGCAGAAAGAACTGAGATTATGCAAAATATCCCAATCAAAATGCCTAGCAGAGAGAGAAATGTCCTCAATTTGTTTGAATAGAGCGCCTGCCCTGCCTGTCTGGCCGCTTCCATGATGATTTTAATGAATACCTTCATATGCTCTAGCAAAATACACTTTATTTGCCTCGATTAAACAGCTATTCGATTAATTGGAACTTATTCTCTGCTAAATTGTATAATGTATTGATAAGCTTATCCTTATATGGATAAAAACACTATTTTTGCGCACTAAATTCGATATATGCGAACCAAACTGTCTAATTTTTCTTTTGATTTACCTGAAAAGCTAATTGCTCAATATCCCAGCAAAAAACGGGATGAATCTAAGCTTTTAGTTGTGCACAGAGACACTGGAAAAATTGAACATAAGATTTTCAAGGATGTTTTGGATTATTTTGAGGATGGAGATTGTATGATCTTCAATAACACAAAGGTATTCAAGGCAAGATTATTTGGCAATAAAGAAAAAACAGGAGCGAAGATTGAAGTTTTCTTATTAAGAGAACTGAATTCTGAGTCCATGTTGTGGGATGTCCTTGTAGATCCGGCGAGAAAGATACGAGTAGGAAATAAACTTTATTTCGCAAATAAGGACGGTGAGGATGTCTTAGTCGCAGAGGTTGTAGATAATACAACATCAAGAGGAAGGACAATCCGATTTTTCTACACTGGATCAAGAGAAGATTTCAATACCACATTATATTCATTAGGAAGTACGCCTATCCCAAAATATTTGGCAAGGGAGCCAGAGCCTATTGATGACGAAAGATATCAAACGATCTACGCAAAGGAATCAGGCGCTGTTGCTGCACCTACTGCAGGACTGCATTTCAGCAGAGAGCTGATGAAGCGTTTAGAAATAAATTCTGTAAATTTTGCAGAGATCACTTTGCACATTGGTTTGGGTACTTTCCGTGACATTGCTGTGGAGGATCTTTCCAAACATAAGATGGAGGCGGAGTATTTTAAGATCACTGACGAAGCTGCTCAGATAGTAAACAGATCTAAAAAGGCGAATAAGAAAGTATGTTCAGTAGGAACAACAAGTATGCGTTCTATAGAATCTGCTGTTTCTGCGACGGGAAATCTTAAAGCAGCAGGTGGATGGACAAATAAGTTTATCTATCCCCCATTTGAGTTCTCTATTGCGAACAGTATGATCACAAATTTCCATTTACCAAAGTCGAGTCTGCTAATCATGGTGGCTGCATTTGGCGGATATGATTTGATTATGGAGGCGTATCAGGAGGCGATTAAGAAGAAGTATAAGTTCTTTTCTTATGGGGACGCAATGTTGATTATATAATTTCTATTCGCAGTTTGCAAACAACGCATAACGTGCAAACAACGAATAACGTATGAAGTAAAAAAAAGCCATTGCTGAATTGCGATGGTTTTTTTTTGTTGCGAAATACGAAGAGCTTGTTAAGTTCTGCATTAGATACTCATGCTAATCTATTTGCTTTTGTATCCTATTCTTTTTCTTGATTCTTGTTGTATTGTTTGTTTCTTTTCTGTCATTAATTTTTTCAGGTATTCAAATAGAGCTAATATTTCATTATCATGTCCTTTTGACTTCTTTTCTATCTGTTCAATTCTTAATAATAATTCTCGATGATCAAATAGCATCTGCTTCATCTTAGTAAATATCCTCATGATTTGGATATTCATTTCTATGGCTCTATTACTTCTTAGAACACTTGACAACATTAAAACGCCATGTTCAGTAAAAGCCATCGGCAAATATCTAGTACCTCCTGAATTTGAGGTCACAAAATGTGACCTCAAATTCAGATATTCTTCCTTCTTTAATTCGAACATAAAATCTTCTGGAAATCTAATAATATTTCGTCTTACTGCTTGCTTGAGTACTTTAGTGCTTACCCCATACAGTTCTGCCAAATCTCTATCCATCATCACTTTTTGGTTACGAATAAAGAAAATCTTAGACATTACAATTTCATCTGTAATTATTGGGTTCTTTTGTTGTTTCACAATAGAATAATTTAAATGCGATTAAAATTAGTGATCTCTTATTCTATTATGTTTTATTTGCTTGGAGGTAATCATTTATAGGCACGTAGATTGTATCTACATGCTTATATTATTTTAAGCATGATATCTATTCGTAGTTGCAAACTACGAATAACGTATGAATTGAAATACTGACAATATAGTTACATAAATAGATACCCTTCTTCAACTCCAAAATCTATAAGCTCAATTTTTAATTTGCCATTAATTCCTCCTGCATAATCCTTTGCAGAGCTATATACATAATGCTCCGGAAGTTCCACTAAGCCTCCCTTTACGGGATTGTTATGAATATAATTAATCTTTCTGTAGCTAAATCTGGGATGCAGAAGCGCTTTGGGTCTATTACATTGTTTCCAAAATTGATACGTTGCATTTCTCTTATTATACTTTGCATGATACTTAAAAACAGTTTTCATCCAATCACGCCTGCTCTCTTTTCCATCTTTCAATAAATACTTTAATAAACTCTTTGCCGTAAATAATTTAAAGTCATGTATAATGGATGACAATCCTTTGGAGTTTTGACTAGCACTAAGTACGAGATGCAAATGGTTACTCATAATTACATAGGCATGTATCTTTAAACCCTTATTTTCTTGACAGAATTTTAAAGATTCAATTATTATATCCTTGCATTCTATTCTCGTAAAGACATCTACCCATGCCACAACTGTAAACGTCACAAAATAGCAGCCGTATTGGTCTTCAATAAAATATCCGCTTCTTTTTTTCATATCATACTGCTTCTAATACTTAATGTGTATTAGGGCAATGATGTAATCAATTAGTCTGGATATTTACTATTTTTTTTTGACTGTATAATGTATAATTGTGTGAGATGTAGCTTGTATAACTTCATGGCTTGTAGTTTGCTTCAACTATTTCGTCGCATGTAGATTTTATCTACATGCATATATTATTTTATAGAATCATGATATCATTCGTTGTTATAAACTACTTAAAGATCTTTATGGCAAAAAATCTAGCATCACTTTTAATGACTTGAACTTAAAAAATAAAGACAAACCCTAGTGAGTTCAAGATAACTTACCCGTTAAATGTAAAATCCATTAACATGTTAACAAATATTCATACGTAGTTAAAAACTACGTATCACGGTAACGTAATTGTGCGATTGTAAACTAAGGACAACGGAATAATAGCAATGCGTATTTGCAAAATATGCATCACGGTAGTTTAAAATATTAAACGAACCCTATTGACTGTAAACTACGGACAACGGGGGGATCGACAGTAAACTACGAATAACGATAACTGTTTAACGTCCTTGATGCTTATATCAGGGATTTTAAAACTTCACGAGCCTACGCTAAATAAAAAAGCCCTCGCATCTCTGCAAGGGCTTCTTTATAATTTCATACCTCTTTGAAGTTGCAAACCTCGACCATCGAGGGCTTTAGCTATTCTTTTAAATCATTAATCCTACAATAAAGATCAAATATTTTATTATCGTCCCTTTTGTCACTCCAATCATAAGTAGAAATTGATAAGAGCTCCCAAAATGATCTAAGACCTTTTACTATAAATGTTTCATCTCTTGATTCAATTCTGAGAAAAGAATAAAATTTACTCTCTCGATAAAGAGCTTTTATATCACATAATCTAAATGAACTTGTTCCAATCAATAATATAAAATTATTATCGATTGACTTTAACCTTATGTTCTTTAATGCTGTTTTTTTCATGCTACTTGAATTTATCAAATGTTTCACTTGTCTTCCAAATATCATCAAACGCAGCCTTCCAATTCATCACGCCATCAGTTGTATGTTTGTTGATTACATCATCAATAGATGGGCCTAACTTATTTCCATATCCCAAAAAATTTCTAAACTCTGCTATCGTTTTATTAAAACCATCGTCTGCCATTCTTGTAATTGCTTTAAGATTATTTCTTGCAGGAGACATAACCCTGACCACTTCTTCTAAAGAAGAGCCATTAGCAAGCATTTCATCTGCTGTTGTTCTAAGACCTGCTAATCCTTCATGATAACTATTTCGAGTAATATTACCCATAGTTACCATTCTATGGCCTTTCGCATATGCACCTGCTCCACCTGACGAAATGCCAATTGCAACATCAGCCATCATAGCTTGGCTTTCAGATAAACCTATCGCCATTAAGCCTTGTTGAGTCATTGATATTTCTGCTCTGCCTGTCCACATTTGACGTAATCCTGTCGATGCCATATCTGCACTATGTAATGCTAGTCCCCATCCAGCAACTTTTGTGGCCATCGTTGGCTCTGGTGTAGCCAATAAAGCTCCAGCTCCAACAGCCTCAACGATACCTCCAAATACTTGTACACCTCCCCAAAGTCTATTCTTTGTTCGACGAGACAAAGATGGCCATGGCCACCTGCCATCTGGATCATAAAAGTTTATAGGATTATTGAACGAGTAAGCATATGGGCTTATACCAGGCCCTCGATCCGCCAACGGATCGACACTCAAAAAATTCCCCACACTAGGATCATAATACCTAGCCCCATAATAATACAGCCCTGTAATATCATCCAACTCCTGCCCAGTATACTGATACGGTGTATCCCACGTCCCTGCTGACTGCTCAATCATCGTCTCACCAAATGGTAGATGCATTCTGAACTCATAGGCATTTCCCATTGCATCTGTCAAGAAATTCGTAGAGCCCAGATGATCAGAATGGAAATAATAATCTAGGTTAGGACAATTCCCTTGTGCGTGACAATCGTCATCCGCCGCAGGAGCATCTAACATTACAATGCCCGGGAAATTGTACTGATCACTTATGTAATTGACATCGCTTTCTTGTCTTGCTGCTAGACTAGCACTTTGTGGACCTATGATAGCTGGATCGTTGTTATAATTATCCACATGACTAATAAGTTTACTCAAGAACCTAGAACTGCCTTCAAAGTAGTGCTTCGTCACGTATCCATTGCCTCCTACTACCCAATGAGGACTGACATAGGCTGTATAGTTTCCTAAGCTGACATCTTGTATTTGTGGAACTCCGTCTACATCCATTGTAATTATGTTACCAATGCCTTTCATCGCGCGTTGTCCCCCTGCATCATAGATATAGTGTTGAAATACTGCGTCCCCTATGTTAATAGCTTTCATCTGGTCAGCAAAATCCCAAAGCATAGATTTCGTTTCTCCTAAGCCTATTTCATGCGTTACTAGATTTCCATTGGGGTCATAGTTGAAGGATTGTACTTCATCTGGATTCCCATTTGTAATGCTGCTGATGGCTCTTGGGAATTCTGTATGATCATAATTATAAGTCCTATCGTATGTATTATCTGTATTGGCGATTCCATCGATTTCATGGATTTGGTTCTTTACTACAATCCTGTGCATCGTACCATAATTCATATCCAAATCAAACTCAGCACCATTTGTCATCCAGTTACCACTAGCATCATCCAGCCTATTAAAAAGATCATAATTAAATTCCATCTCATAGTCTCCTCCTAGGCCTGAAGTAGGATCTGGAGCTGCTGTATTTTTTATGAGCTTCACATTTCCTGTCAAATCATATTCATATGTAAGATTACTAAATATTGTCCCATCTATTTTTTCGCTGGTCTTCATATCCAGCCATTGCAGTCCATCTGTATAAAAGTATTTCTCTTCTACGCCATTTGCAAATGTACAATGGGTTTTCTTACCATATATATCGTAACCTAGACTTAATAATGTTGAGGAATTGCTTGACACGATTTCAGATAGATTACCTCCTAGATCATAGTTATATGTTAATACTTCATCGTCCGGGTACGTCATGGTTTTTATCCTATTCCAACTATCGTACTCATACTTTTCAGTAAAAGTAAGTTCTCCTAGTACAGGAACTAGCATAGTTCTATCTATTTGAGTTATTGCTCCCATTCTATCATAATTGAACTGTCTAATTCCAGTCCCATCTTCTATAGTCGCTAGCTGTCCTCTATTTTCATTTTCATTTACTCCTGTATCTGGGTAATATGTGAAAAACGCATTGTTAATGTTTTCACTACCATCAGGATTAGGAGGGTGGATAGTTGATAGAATTCTATTCAGTGCATCAAACGTATAGATTATAGCTTCATCGCCAGTATTTGGTGATTGATAACTAATTAAATTATTCCATTGGTCGTAAGTCATAGTTTGCAGGCCACGGTCAGGACTTTCTGATGTCACTGTTCTTCCAGCAAGATCATAAGAATACGTAGTAGGAAGTAAATCTTCCGGTACAACATGCAATAATTGACCTATTCCATCATATTCAAATTCTGTCATTTTATCATTCTGGAATTGCTGTAGTGTTCTACCATCAAGATCTTTATGACTTTTACTTTCTACGATAATACCATCTGCCTGAGGTGTCTTTACTTGTGTTATTAAAGAAACATCGTCAATGCCGTATTCAATATTTGTTGCACTAAGTTCTTGATTAATAATTTTTGTAGGCCTATCAAAGAAATCGTGCTCAGTTGCTACAAATAGATTATTATTTGAGTTGTCTATAAATTTTGTATTATTAGTGCTAAAGAAACTTGGATTATACTGCTTCACCACTCTTCGATATTTATCTTTAACAGTCAAGCCAGAAAGGACCCATCCAGTTTTTACATTTACATCTCCATTATCATCCAGCTCATGGATTTGAGATTCTTTTTTTGTTTGCGACAAACCTCCTAATCCATCTCCAATTGATCGAGTAAAAATTTTATTTGCAGGGTTTTGAAAATCATGATGAGTAGTCAATGCAGAATACCTTCCTTCGCCATTGGTATAATATTTATGTGTAATCGTGTTGTAAGACGTTCCATATTCTTTTGTTCCCTTCACAGAAGTAAGTCTTCCATATCTATCATATCTATTTAACATTCTGAAACGATTAACTGCTATTGTTCTACGAAGCAACCCATAGAAATTGTCATACAAATAATTAGACCTCCAGCCAAAATTATTTGTCACTAAGGTTGGATATTGTTTTAGAGCACCATAATAATAACTTGTAATCAGCTTATTTGTAGCATCATCTGGATTATTGGGATCAGTTGGGGATGTGATCTGTGCGATATTACCATATTCATCATACTCCAATGTAGTCACATAAGATAGATCATTATTACTATTATCTATATCATGTACTATAGTAATGTCTATAGGGTCTCC
>CALCMJ010000046.1 GCA_937967615.1 uncultured Saprospiraceae bacterium | reverse complement strand
ATGGAATTGCTCTAGTAAATGGAGTTGCCTTAGTGAATGGTATAGCACTCGTAAATGAATTAGGAGCAGATAACCTTATAGATGCGTCAGCCCTAGTAAATGGAATTCCTTTAGTGGACGCAGCAGCGCTAGTAAATGGATTTGCACAACCGAACACTGGTGCCTTAGTAAATACAGGAGCACTTGTAAACACGAGCGGAATCATCAGTGCCATTGCACTAGTAAACGGAATTCCACTATTGAACGATGTAAATTTGACAAATGCAATAGCCTTGGTAAATGCCAAAGCCTTAGTGAATGGAGTAGCCTTAGTAAACTCAGGTGCCCTGGTAAATACAGGAGCACTTGTAAATACAGGCGCACTTGTAAACCAAGGAGCCTTAGTCAATACAGGCGCACTCGTAAATGGAGCAACAGCTTTAGTAGACGGCGGCGCCTTAGTGAATACAGGTGCCTTGGTAAACACAGGAGCATTGGTTAATGGCTTTGCGATATTAAATACCAAAGCCTTGGTGAATGGAGTTGCACTTGTAAATGGTGTTCCAGTAACGAGCACAGGAGCTTTAGTAAATACAGGAGCACTGGTCAATGCTGATGGAGAGACAACAGATGCTGCTGATAAATCTCTTACCATTGTTGGAGACCAAACAGAGGTGGATGCGATTTCAGCAATTAATATAATAACAGGATATGAGGTAGGAACGAATTGGATTATTCCAGCAACGTTCTTTACAGATAATTATGAAGTAGAATATCTGCCAGCTAAGCTTGAAATTGGAAAGAAGGATGTTACGGTTATAGTAGAAAATAAATTTGCTGTTCAAGTTCCTGATGTAGGCGTAACTATTCCTGAGTTTACTGCTGAAATTATTGGATTACTTGATGGAGATCAAATAGAATTAGAATTTGAGCTTGTGGATTATATTGGTGGTAATGGCAGCTTTGTAATTACAGCGACTGCAGCGGAACATAAGAATTATAATATTACAATTGTAGATGGAGTTTTTGAGGTAATAGGATGCGTTGATAATTCTGCATTAGTAACTGTTTCCGTTGTTCCAGGAGCTATAGATCCTACGACATGTATGTCTGCGGTCCAACACGAAATTATTATAAATAATACCTGTGATGAGGTAGCATATGTTATCGTAAAATCGACTGATCTGTCTACTTCGATTACTACAGAAGAGCAAGTAGATTTTACTCAGCTAGATCTTGATAACCTGAAACTTACATTTGAAAGATCTTACCCAGCAGGGGACTATGACCTTGAAATCGAGCTTTGGAATACCTTAGGATCAGCTATACTCGATGTCCTTAACATAGGGCTAACTGTTGCAGCATCTGCGCCTACTGAATTAACTTTTTTAGGCGACCCTTTGCTTTATACAACACTTAACAACACAAGTTTATGTATAGATGTATTAACAGATCTTGAATTTGAATGGAATAATAATTGCGAAAACCCTGCATTTTTCATACGTATTCCGCCAAATCAACCTCAAATCGCTCAACCGCTATCCGCTTTCCCTGGGTGGCTTGAGACTAGGTCTTATAGTACAGGTTTTGGTTCGAACTCAGCGGATTATGAAGGGATATGGGTGTGGCAATTGGCAGATGCGGATTTAAATATACTCGCTTCTACTTCCTTTGAAGTTATTTCTGTTGCAAAACCGGAGCTTTCCTTGGCACCTATTTCAGATGTTGAAGTAGTCACTTATGGTTTTGATGGACTTGTGGAAGGGCTTGCCAATGGGCAGGATTATATGATTATTACTGGCGATGTAAATAAAGCATTGGCAAGCCCAGTAGGCGTAAATGGGTCATTCGGATTATCTTTTGATGGAAATAATATATTTGAAGGATTAGAATCAATTAGTGTTTCCAAAAAGGAATCCCTTAATTGGAGTATGCCAGAATTTAGTCCAGATGATACAGGAGCGTTTTTTGAATTTGAAGCATTTATACCAGATGCCAATATTTATTTTGGACCTGGTTATGATGCAGACCAAGATGGAAAGATCAAGTCCTTCAGCGAGACTGCACCATTGGAGGCGCCTATGAGTTTCTCATTTCAGAGTTCTTCTGAAGTAGGGTCAGGAAATTGGAGCTTTAAGGATCGTGTTACTTTACTTAATGGATTTACCTTTTTTGATGATTTAAATTCGGGTGATTATGTAAAAGTTCGTGTGGTTATGGATTTTACAGCTAACGGAGGAGCAGGTTCCGCTAGCTGCTACATGCAGAATTATACTCAGGGAATGGGAGCTCTAGCTCTAATACCAGGAATGGTAGACATACCAATGACCATAGACTTTTCAGCGAATGATTTGCGGAATCCAAATCTTTGGAATGGAATAGTATTTCAATTGTATGGGGCAGATAACTTTATTGACAATATAAACTTTGGTAAAGAAGCACCATTCAATGCAGTTGCTCCAACATGTTCTGCAATGGTCGATTTTGATCTTAATTTTAATTATTGTTCTAACCCAGATCTATTAAGGATTGCAATATTTGACAATAGTGGAAATAATGTAGTAAGTAGATTTATAGTTTTAGACGGGTCAACCAATATAAGTACAGAAGAAGAATTACCCCTTGGGAGCTATACAGCAAATTTCTTAATCGAAGATGCCATAGGGCAGGTGTTGGATGAAGTAGACGTAGCGTTTTCTGTAGCAACAGATGACGATAATTGTGTACCAGGGTTAGTAGTAAGTGACGATGTTCCCAATAACTTAAGTTCAGTAGATGGGAATGAAGAGAGTTCTGAAGAAGGCAAAATACTTGTGGATGTCCAACTTAAGAAAAAACCAAAATTCATATTTTATCCAAACCCTACTGCGAGTGTAGTTAATTTTGAATTTACAGAATTAGAAGAAGCAGGAGAATTAAAGATTATAGATATGGCTGGAAGATTAGTGCATCAGCAAGAGTTACAGAAGGAGCAAGATAGTTTCAAATTGGATGTAAGTGATGCTAGATTTGTAAATGGCATTTACATTATCCATGTCAAAATTAATGATGAGATTATTACTGAGAGAGTAATGATTAATAAATAGTACGCATGTCCCCTGAAGCACATTTAGCTCTTATTGAGCTAGAAAATGCTTCAGGGGACATCAATTTCCCTCTGAATTAAAACTTATTGGAGGGATTATTAAGTATTTGGCACCAAGAGTGTATATTAGACTTGTATGATTTTACAATTAATGGAGTAATTTTTGCATCAACAAACTAAAGCTCTTGCATGGGGAAAAAGATACCCAAATATCGATTACTAAGATCTCGAATAATTTCAGATTTGGAGAAGAACTTGGACAAGAGTTTAAGCTATCATGGTGTACATCATACATTAGACGTTTGCAATGCTTGTAATGCCTACATTCGTAGAATGGCCCTTAAACCTAAGGAAAGACTACTCTTGAGAACAGCTGCGCTAATGCATGATTATGGCTTTATAAAGTCGTACAAAAATCATGAAAAAATAGGTTGTAAGGTTGCTAGGGAATTCTTACCAAGCTATGATTATAGTAGTAAGGATATTGATAGGATTTGTGAAATGATTATGGCTACTAGAATCCCACAGTCTCCAAAGAACACCTTATCAAAAATATTATGCGATGCGGATCTGGATTATCTTGGTAGAAAGGATTTTAAAAAAATAGGGGATACCTTATTTCAAGAACTCAAAAACTACAAGATCCTAAAGACAAGAATGGAATGGAACAAAATCCAATTCCAGTTTCTGTCAACCCATAAATATAAGACTAAGTATGGGCAAAAATATAGAGAACCCGTGAAGCAAAAACACATAGAAAAAATAAAAACTTGGTTAAACAAAAATGATCCAAAATAGCTAGAGACTAGAAAATTTAGAATACTTCCAAAATTCTGTATAATGAAACAACTTACCAAGGCTCTGATCTGCTGTTTGTGTTTTTTACATTCAGTCAGTCATGCACAAACTTCAGTGATTGATAGTCTCATTGCAAGTTTAGATAAGAAGGTACAAGACACAACTCAAGTAGAGCTCCTCTTAGAGATATCTTCAAAGATGTTTCAGTCTAGTCCAGATAAAGCAATTGTATATGCAAACGAGGCAGTTGAATTAAGTCGAAAACTAGGATACCAAAAAGGTCTAGGCTATGCATTGAAGAATGTAGGATTAGCTTATTATATAAAGGGAGACTATACCGAAGTGCTCAGTTATTGGAAACAATCATTAGCAACGTTTGAAGCTATGAATTTTCAACTAGGAATAAGTAATCTATTAAATAATCTAGGCGCAGTGTATTTTAGTAAGGGCGATGATGCTAAAGCTTTGGAGTATTACCTAGGTTCTCTTCGAATAGCTGAAGAGATTAATGATAAAAAAAGAATTTCCACCGCAAACGTAAATATGGGTGCTATTTATTTTAATAATAAAGCCACCTGGGATCAAGCGCTTACTTCTTATGAGAAGGCAATGAAAATATCTGAAGAGCTGGACTATCACGATGGGATTGGTACTGCTGCAATGAATATGGGCGAACTCTATTTAGCACAGAAAGATTATAGTTCTGCTTTAAATATTTTGAATAAGGCTTTAGTTGCATTTCGTAAAACAGGAGGATCCGTTTCTCATTCTTTGAATATTATTGGGAATACTTATCTAGAACAAGGCAATTTAGAATTGGCACTCAAGTACCAGAAAGAAGCAATTGAAGTAGCTCAAAAAAAGGATTCAAAAGGCGAGTTAATAAAAGCAATGAATAGCTTAGGCCATGTGTATCAAAAGCAAAGTAGATTTAGAGATGCTGTAAAAGAATACAACAAAGCCTTAGAAATTGCTGAAGAGATGGGACATAAAATAGAAAAAAGAGATGCATTTCTTGGTCTAGCACAAGCAAATTCTAAACTTGGAAATCATAGCCATGCATATAACTACCAAACTAAATACAGCGCTATCAAGGATTCTATAAGAACGGAAGAATCAGACGAACAGATAGGTAACTTAAGATTTACGTTTGACCTAGAGAACAAAGAGAAAGAGATTGCTCTTCTGAATAAGGATAACGCAATAAAGGAAGCAACTATTAAACAAGATTCTATTTTTAGAAACTTTCTCTATGCATTAGCTTTTTTACTTTTAAGTATTGTTGGGGGAATTTATTACCAATATAGATTTACTAAGAAATCAAATAATCTCCTAGCGCAAGAAAGGAATAGAGCAGAAAGTATTCTTCTAAATATATTACCAAAAACTACTGCAGATGAGTTGAAGGAAAAGGGTTTTGTGAAGGCAAAAGAATTTGAACAAACTACAGTTTTATTTACTGATTTTAAAGGTTTTTCTAAAGTGGCAGAATTAATTTCTGCTGAAAATTTAGTAAAGAGTGTAGATTATTACTTCAGGAAATTTGATGAGATAATTGGGAATAATAATTTGGAGAAAATTAAAACAATAGGGGATGCTTATATGTGCGCAGGAGGACTGCCAGTGCCAAATAAGTCTAATGCGGAAGATGCATTTAAGGCAGCTTTAGAAATAATGGAGTTTGTAAAGCAAACCAAGTTAAACCCACCTGAGGGAATTGAGCCCTTTGATGTTAGAATAGGTATAAATACTGGACCTGTTGTTGCCGGCGTCGTAGGAACAAAGAAATTCCAATACGATATCTGGGGAAGTACAGTGAATATTGCATCAAGAATGGAATCAAATTCCGTAGCAGGCAAAATAAATATTTCTGAGAACACTTATAACATATTGAAAGACAAGTACGCGTATACTTACAGAGGAGAAATTGATGTAAAGAATGTTGGGAAGATGAAAATGTACTTTGCAGGGGAAACCATCGCAAAGGAACTTGTTTAAGTAGAGTACTGCTGTTTTGAGACGCTAAAAAAGGCCCTTAATTTCTTAAGAGCCTTTGAATTGATTTTTGGTTTGTGTGAATTATTTTGCGGTTAACTTAGACAGATCCGTTTTCTGAAGAAGCAAATAGCTATCCGCACAAGAAGGATTGTTTCTACCCAATTCTCCAAAAGAATGTTGGGTAAGAAGTAATAGTTCAGCTCTTGAATTCCATCTACTTGACATCAATATTTTCCCTAATTCATCTGAAATTTCAAAGCAATTTCCTTTTGCATCAAAGCATTCAATGTCTTTAGAAAGAATAGGTATTGCATTCCCAACTGCACGTTGAAGTTCGCTGACGTTTTGCCAAGGAGCAGCATTCACAGATTCCCAAAATTGTAAAGTAAGCTTTTCGCAAGATTTCGTTGCAAGATCTCCTTCAGCTTTACGGGCTTGTGCACTTGCAACTTGTGCTGCGAATACAAATAATAATAAAGTGAATAATAAATTGGAAGTTTTCATTTTCTAAAGTTTTAATGATTAAAAATATAAATGATTTAAAATTGTTTACTGTTTAATAAAAAAGAAGTCACCTCCTTGATGCCCAGAGTCTCTAATAGGACCATAGCCAGGATCATTCGTTGTATTTGATAGAATACCTTCTCGTATTTCTGAAAAAATATTAGATGCATAGACCATGGAGTCCTGTGTGTTTTCCATGTACCAAAACAATTGATCAATAAAAATGGAATGGTCAGGTACACTTTCTACAGATCCCGACGTTAGTGCAATTCTGCTTTTCTTGTTGGAAATATTTTCCTTCTTAGGTGCATAGGTGTTAATATCTCTAAGGATACTACCGCCAAAGCAGGCATCAGATACTACAAGAACATTCTGAGCAATTATTGAATTTAGAAAATGCTTTATCTCTACATTAGAAATCCAGTCTCTTCTTGAACTTTCATGTCCTTCTACAGGAATCCAATAGCCAGTTTCTTCATGAATCTGTCCATGCCCTGCATAGAAGATTAGAAGATTGTCATTTTTCTTAACGCGATTTGTTACCTGCTCAAACCCGTCGTACATATCATCGCGACTCGCGTTTGTCTTTTTAATAATATTTTCTTGTTTGAAGTTGTATTTAGATACAAGAATGTTTTCAAAGGTCGTAAGGTCTTGAATAGGTCGGGTAAGTTGCTTTAAGTTTTTGTATTCTTCGTTTCCTATCATCAGAGCATAGTAGTCACCTACTTTTTCTGCACTAGCTACCTCAGCTTGTACGGTGGGTTTAACACCTCGGCTTGCTTCAGATAATTCTTGAGCTGGAACAGATCTCAAAAGATTTTTAGATATAAAGAAGCCAGCACATAGCAATAAAGCCACACTTGCAGCAATGAAGGAATATTTCTTTGTGGAAGAACTTTTGACAATTATGTTGTCTTTATTGCCATTTAAAATACTCAGAATCTGGTCAACGGAATTAAATCTGTCTTCTGGATTTTCTCTAGTGCACGCATGTATTATTCTAGCAATTTCCTTTTGTTTTTTATTTGTCTTTCTTGGCTCAAGCTTGTCATAGATCTCTTTCTCTGATTTCTCTTCAAGCTTCCAAGCTCTGTAATTTTTATCATTTGAAAATAAATACTTGAGCAGATAACCTAATTGGAAAATGTCAGAGCTTTTTGAAATTACTTGGCTGTTTTTTTGCTCAGGAACAATCACTGATAACTTTTCGTACTCAGACTTTTCATCAGATACTGTAAAGCGATTTGAAAGTTTAAAATCAAGTAACTTCAATTTTAAATCCGTATTGATAAGAATGTTTTTTGGAGTTATATCTCCGTGTGGAAATCCTGTTGACTCTACACCATAATCGTCTAAAAATTTTGAACTATGGGCAGCTTCCACAGCTGAACATACATCAAGAAATATGGCGGAAAGTTGATCATAGGAAAAGCGTTCTCCATTTTTAATTAGAAATCCATCAAGTTCCTGTCCTTTGAAAAACTCACTCACAAGAACAAAACAATTTATGTCTTGTATTTTAGTAATAAAGAATTCCTTGAACTTAATTATGTTAGGATTATGCAGTTTTGCTATAGCTAATGATAGCCGTTTAAAAGTACGCTCTAGTTTTAATAAGTCTTCCTGACTATCAGCAAAAACGACTTTCAATACACATAATTCTTCAGTAAACTTATGTTTAACCTGGTAGGTCTTTGAATTCCTTTCTGGATTGATCTGATTAAGAACAATGTAATTTCCAATTTCTGATATGTCGAATTTGTCTAAGCGCACGACGGTTCTTTTATTATTAATAACCAGATTTAATCATAAAGTTACCTAGAATCAAGATGAGATGGAAGTCTATGAATTGAAACTAGACAGTATTAATTTACAAAAATAAATTGTAGGGATTAGTTAAAAAATTAAACTCGAGAGAAAATGAAGATCTCCTCTCGAGTGTTTTTATTTTATAAGTAGCTAATCATTGCTTTTGCTTCATCACTATACGAGCTACCATTATCTCCTGCAATGTTTTCAAATAATGTTTTAGCCTTATCTGGATCTACCATTAGATAACATATTGCGTTATCCCAGCTTGCCATATCCATGAGTTCATGATTATCGCCAGCTGTATTCGTAAACTCATCATAGTATTTAAGAGCGTTGGCATAGTCCTGATTATTCAAACTAGACTTAGCTAGGTAAAAACTCGCTAATTTGTAATCGTCTAAAGGTTGATTATAGCGTTTAATATATTTCGTTAATTGTGTCTGTGCATCATCCCACTTGGAATTATCAAACATCTTTAATCCTTGGACTAGAGTATCTACTCTTGCCTTTTCTAAAATATCAAATTCAAATTTAGCTATACGCTCTCCTTGAAAAACTACTGTGGCAGTGTCTTTCGAATTATCACCTCTTGAGCTGATAATAAGCCTAGCATATTCCGAAATTACTTCTTTTGTGTTTGGAACTGTATTTGTGTAATGTTGTTCAAATAATTGTTCAGGACTCTGCTTGCAAGAAGAGAATATCAACAAACTGAGAAGAAAGAGAAATAAAGAAAATTGAATTGTCTCGTTCTTTAGTACGGTATTGGATTTCATGGTATTGTTCATTTAATTAATTTTTAATTTCCTTATGATCGTTAAATATAAATAACGTTATCTATCTTTTTTGTTACTTAATAATTTTAAAATATAGAGTCTGTGTACCTATTTCCTCAGATGATGCCTTTTTGACTCTTGTCCCCCTAGTGCCAGAATTTAAATAGGTGCTTGCTAACAAAGATTCAAAAGGATGCATGTTAACGAGTGGGGACACAAGGCCTCTACTAGCGGCTTGCCCTTCTCTTGTGATTACTCCAGATAAATCTAGTGGGGCAGAAGAACTTATAAGCTTTAATGTCTCATCCCCATAGGGTTCGCCTATTTCTATGCTATAATCTGTAATGTAAGAATCACCTGGCTCAAGAAAGTATTCTGACGCTGTATAGCCTAGGTCAATTGCTGGTATTACTAGATTTACTACATTGTCTGGCTGTATGTCTATGAGAGAAAAGTATGCCTTTTTCGTACCAGTATTTGTTATTTTAAATTTGATACACGTACCTACAGATAGTTCTAAGGAAGTATTGTTAAGTGTCTTATCTGTGTTCGTAGTAGAATTCTCACAACTCGTTTTAAGTATTTCTAATTTAAGTTTCAAATTGGACTCTGGGTTATCATATGAGCGTAATATCTTACCCTGTACATATGAATTAATTGTCTTTTTGATTTTAAATGAATAATTTCTTGATTTATTTTTTTCAAAGGACTCTTGGAAAATAATATCTCCTTCCTTCGTTGTGATATTTAGACCATTCTTATTTTCTGTTAAATAAAGTTCAGCATTTTCGTTTACTTCTTGGATAAAAGGCGCTTCACGCATTTCTACTAATACGGGATTCCATTTAGATTCTTTTGCTACACCAATGTGTATGAAACATTTAATAGGAGGTTCACAATTTTCAGTTATTTTCAGTTTTAAAAGTTCGTTTTCTGAAAATTCAATGGGTGTGTCCAATTTTATTTCAGACTCCATTAATCCTGCTTTAAATACAAATCCAGTTGAAACAACTTTTTCTTGATCTAAAGAGTAAATTTCAACCTTAGCGTTTTCGTAAACATTCAGTATTGTCCCAATTTCAGCTATAATATGATTTGGTTCAATAAGTTTTTTGATGTTAAATAGGGTTTCGCTTTCTCCTTGAGATCCTCCAAACAAATAGACACCTTCAGGGCCTTCCCATTGGGGATTCTGTCTAGGAGCAATCGTTTTCATCTTTAATTTTATCCTTTCAAAAAACTCTTCAAAAGAAAAGCTTGTTTTCATGTTTGCTAAGACTGTAGCAATTGAATAACTCAGACTTCCCACAGGATTGGATTGTTCGTCAATTGTTTCAAAATTCAATTCACCAGAACTCGCTCCAAAGAAGCTTGCCATAGGAGCAAGATTAGGATTGTTTACGCTACTTATTCCCATCTTCTTTTCACCTCGGGATTTAGCAGAGGAAATGTTTTTAGGAGCCATTATCTTATCTGTGCCACGAGCCTTCCCCATACCTCTTGTCCCAGTTCCAGAGTGGCATGAGTCCAAGATCAGAATAAGCTGACCACTATTTCCACATTTTTCTCTTATGTCTTCTGTCAATGTGCCTAATAGGTCATCACGTATGAGATTCTGACCCTCATTGTATCCTTCTATATAATCTATAAAAGAATTGTAAGGAACTATTGCCTCATCCAGATTATCAATTTCATCTCCATTATCATCTATAACCTGCTGGCCATGGCCTGAAAAATGAATGTAAACAACATCGCCTTTTTTTAATTTTTGTGTGAGCGTTTTTATACTATTTAAGATTCCTTCTTTAGTTGCTTGCTCATCAAATAGTGTAATAATATTATTTGAATTAAAGCCTAATATCTTTAATGCTGCATTAATATGCACCACATCATTTTGACTGGAAATATCAGGCCACCCACCTTCTTCCGGATAGTCGCCAATGGCAATGACTAGACCGTATTTCTCAGCGTTAAGCCCAGAGATGATTAGGGTCAATATGACAAATATGGAAGTGAATGTTTTCATTTTATGTTCTTTACTACTTCTTAATAACTAAATGTCATCAAATGGTTTCTTTCAAAATACATTAAAAGAAACAGCAACAAAATATCCAAGTTCATATTTCTGTGTCAGTGGAAGGATTTCAGTAAACCCATCAAAGATATCACCTGCCTGAAAACCGCTAGAAAGTCTTTCCACCTTAGCTCCCATTATTCCCCCTGTTATTAGTAATCGTTGACTTTGTCCTATCAGTAAGGTTGGCCCCATAAAAAAGGATGCTGATTGTATTGTATTTCCTCCAAGAATAGGCAAACCCACTCCAAATGATCCTCCAATATTTACTGAGCTTAATGATTGCTTGTAAAAATGGGCAAACGAAGCAATAACTGGAATAAATTCATCTTTCTCATCAGCTACAATCCTATTATCAATCACTGAATACTGATAAGTAGGTTTACTAAAGGCACCAAAGGCTAGTCCTATTCCGCCAGTGATCTTATATCCACCAGAAACGGGAATAGTTTGTTTTAAGTTTTTATAGTTCTCAAACATGTCCGTCTCATTCCTCTTAGAGAAGGAAACTTCTACAACCACCTGGTCTCCTTCTGCTTGAATAGGTGGGAATGTATAAGTAAACGAGTTATTCTGTAACTCTTCATATACTTGTCTAAGTTCTGACATCGCCGCTTGATGGTCTTCTGCAACATAGTTTAGATTGTCAGATATATTTACGGTTTTAAAATGATCCACATTTTGCTTCATTTCATCTACTATAGAGTCGGTTGCGCCGTAGATGTATTTTAATTGGTCATCATCGCTGCCATTAATGATTTTTAGACTTGTGGAAAATCGTCCCCATTCAGAAGCAAGTGCTTTATAATCTGTTTGTGCATTCTCATAGTTTTTTACTGAAGACTTTATTTCTTCTTCTTTTTTCATTTCATCGATGAGATCATCGATACCTATCTTTTCGTGTTTTTGCTTTGCAAAGGCATACTGAATCTCTTCTTCAATGAGCTCTTTTACTCTGCTAGGTTTAATGTTTGCGTTTGTTTTAAGTTTTGCAATATCAGTCACCGCAAGGTTTCTACTTTTTTGCGCTTGCTCAAAAAGCACTAATTTGTTATAAGACTGATTCAGCTTTGATTCTACTTGAGCTAGTTTGCTCGTGAGATTGTTAAATGTATTTTTTGACTCCATGACATCTTTAGAAGAGGCGCCTCTACTTCCCGGCAAATAGTCGTATTCGCTAGCTACATCTGCACCCATACTAAGACCACCAAGTAAATTTCCCATAAATGAGAACTCATCTGAAGCACCCACAGAAAACTCTGTTGGATTTAAGGACCCTGAGCTTTGGTTATAGCTTATTTGATCTACAGCAACTACTGCTTTTGTAATGTAAGGATTAAATTCTCTTACAATTACCGTTATGTTTTCATTTTTTTTCACATACGGTTTTGTAATGATCTCTCCGTTCATTTTATATACGATGTTGTCTGAAAAGAGATTGTATTCTATAGTAAGCCCAGTATTATCTTGTGCGTTTAAACAGCCAATAGATACTAGACAGAATATGAAAAATAATTTGATTGTATTCACGGCAATTGTTTTATAATGTATAAATCTAAAATATTGATTCTAGAAACATTGTTGAAGAAAGTGGAGAGAAATATTTCTCTCCACTTTTCACATTGATAATTTCTAGCCTGCTACTGCGTTATCGTAAACGCCACGGTCCCATACATCTACATTGTCTTTAGTCTTCCATTTAAATTCAAATGGAGAATCTGTATTGTTTGTTTTCGTAGTAGAACTTGCATCCAATCTCACGTTTTCTTTAGTTTTATCATTGTTGTTATACATATCCAAGTCTATATATGCACATCTGTACATATACCCATAAAAATCTCTTGTACGTACATATTGCTTCTCACCAGTAAATACCCATGATAATGAACTGCCTCCTCTAGATTTTGTATTAACAGTTTTGGCTGTATCGCAATCTCCAGTTTTACATAGATCTGAGGCAGCTAGCCTATCACCAACAAGTTGGTAAAATTCTACAGCAACTTGTAAATCTCTATTAGTTCTAATATCTCCTAAAGACCTTACAAAAGACATGGGAACATCAGTACGAGCTGGGTATTTCTCTGACATTGCAGCAACATATGTTGAGACTTTGTCTCTGTTAACTCTAGTATCAGACTCCATGCTCTTTACGAATGCATTCACGACTGTTTCGCTTTTAATGATTTGGATAGCTTTTTGAAATTGTACAATTCTCTTTTGTAAGCGTAGAGTTTTTGCCTCAGTTGAACTTTTGCTATTTGCTATTGCGTTAGTAGCCATAGCAAAATCAGAAATTAAGCGTTCGTGCTCATTGTTCATAGGAAGTAAGTCAGATTTTTTCTGACTGACAAGACTTGTTACAGTAAGTAAGAATGTAAATAAGAAAATTAAATTTTTCATTTTGAAAGTTGTTTGATTTAGTGAATTAATGATTTAATAAAAGTTGTTCTATAGCTTTTTGTCAATTAATGCATGTAATTTGAAATAACACAATCTATGTACTGCGTTACCCCAGTAAATGTTAAAATCACAAATTTTCACTCCGCTGAGTAAAAATCAAGAATGCAGGCTTAAGGACTGTTAAAACCTTAATTATGGTTAGTAGTATCAAAGATTATGATTCACTTGGAAGTATGAATTATTCAAAGATAAAAATAGTTCAGATTTATTAAATCCAGTCTTTAGTAAGGGTGATAAAAGGGTGATTTTAATAATTCTAATGGAAGATTCGGTTTTTAACAGTATGATTTTAATCGTTTGTAAGGAGAATTATTTTAAATTTAATTGAACAACTGAAGTTATAAAAGTGACAGACGAAGAAATTATATCCCATCTTAAGCTTGAAGCTAGAAAACACGATAAAGCGCTATCTTATTTATTTAGCTCCGCAAAATTCAAAACCCCTGTAATAGCTTTCTTACGTAATAAGGGAGTTAGTAGCAATGATGTTGACATTTTATGGACAGATATTGTTGTTAAGTTTGCCCTTCTAGTAAGGAATGGTAAGTATGAGCATTCTGAAAAAATGCTAGCATATATTAAAAATCTAGCAAACTTTGTTGCCTTAAATTATTTTAGGGACAGGAAAAAGGACCCTACTGCCTTGTCTAATGAATCCGTAGCTGACGATTACCAAATTGCGTATACAACCAACAACCACTTTGAGCTAAAAGATCTAATTGACGAACAACTTTCTAAAATTGGTGAGCAATGCAAAAACCTGCTATTATACTGGGCTCATGGCTATTCTATGAAGGAAATTATGGCAAAATTCAAGATAATAAGTGAAGTTGCAACACGGAAAAGGAAACATAGTTGCATGAAAAAGTTATTAGAGCATGTAAACGGGGACGAAAAGATGTCAGAGCTATTGAAAGAATATTATCATGAGTTAAATCAAGCGTTATGAGTTTAGACCCAAACGAAAAAGTGGTTGAGGATTTATTATATGAAGCTTCAGCAAGAAAACACTTAACAAAGAAACAGCAGGCAGCAAAAAATCCTATTATTAAATATCTGTTGGGAGCTGCAGCGGCAGCCGCAGTAATTCTAGCGTTTTTTATGCTTGATTTTCCTTCAGGCAATTCCATGGAGCAACGAATGGCATTGATTGAAGAAGTACACGCATTTCCCGTTGTAGCAAAATCGAGATCTTCACAAGTATCAATAGTTGACAATTACTTAGTAGACATACAGGCAGAGAACTATAAAAAGGTCTTAGATAAATTGTACGGAAGTACATTGACAGAAAAAGATGCCTTTGTGAAAGCACACATATTATTTGAGGTAGGCAAGTTTAATGAGGCGCAAGAATTTTTAGAACCCTACGTTTTCAAAGACGCATATTACAAAGAAGAAAAACAGTGGCTTCTTTTTTTAATAGACTTTCAAAAAGGCAATGTAAGTGAAAAGCTTATAAAACGACTTGATTCCTTATCGCCGGACTACAAGCTTAAAGCACAGGGCCTGTTAGATAGGCACTCTGCAGAAGGATAAATAACTTTCAATTCAAACTAAAAGATAAACGCAATAGACATTATTCTAATGCAAATTAATTACTGTCATTTGGCCAGAACGCGCAAGTGATGGACATTCATTAACAAAAAACAACATTCAAAATGAAAAATTTAATTTTAATTTTTACTCTGCTAACCACCTATGTAACAATTACAGCACAGAGTAATATTCCAAATCCAGATGTGGCAAGACAACATGCATTGAACAGCTTAACAAAGAATCTAGATTTCGTTGTCAACAGTAAATCTACCTTAGAATCCAAGAAATTAAATCTTGTAAGAGTGATTGGGCATCAATTTTCAAATTGGCATAAGGATCCTAAAGATCAAACTGATATAAAAGATGTGATCAATTGGGAAACAGAAACTAGAACCAAGTCCAAAAAAGCGTTTAATGGTAAAGACCAGAGAGCCCTTAGAGAAATGAAAAAATTTGTAAAAGACATTGCTTCTGTCACTCATGGAAATACTACTATAGCGCATAAAGAAATGCGGGTAATGCAAATGGCAGGATACTATCTTGCTCAGACTAAAGTGGATTATAGCCCAGTAGATTTTGATAGCTTCATAACAGGCCTTTCAAATAACAGAAACATTGACCAAACTCAAGTTTCCCAGTATTTACAAGTAATTGTTGCTAAGAATACAGACCCACATGTTGTTCCAAATGCATTAAGAAAAGCATTAGGAGACGAAAGAACAGATCCAAATCTTGAAGCAGCAATAAGAATTTATGAAGAGCTAGGGGCAAATGGCTTAGGAAGGCAGGATTTGTGTGAAGGAGGTAAATGTGATAAGAACAATGCTGTAAACGTAAAGTCAAGAGGTGCTGCTACGCTCTGGCAGTATACTGGTGAAAGAAGATTTTTTACCGATAGAGAGAATTATGGATGGAGGTACAGATGTGTCCTCGTAAATCCTAATGCGAAAAGAGAAAGTAAGACAATGGAGTTAGCGGAAAAGGATGGAGAAAAAGCGGAAGAAGATGAAGCCGCTAACTTAGAATTTGCTTGGAAAAAAGACGAAAATGTGGATAGGTGGTAGTTAGTTAAATTAATAGTAAAAGGAGGCTGTCTCATAACTGAGTCAGTCTCTTTTTTATTTGCTCATATCTATTTATCTTGTAATATGAGTAAACGCAGC
>CALCMJ010000045.1 GCA_937967615.1 uncultured Saprospiraceae bacterium | reverse complement strand
TTTCGCTTAAAAACATGGTACCGTTACTGCTCATACATGTGAGTACCTTATTTGCACTTATGATACCGTGCGCATTATTTTGTGCATTTAAATTAAGGCTTGCGAAGAATGAACAAAGAAGTAGAAGGTGTAAGCGTTTTTTCATATTTGGAATTTATTGATAAGTCAATTTCAATAGCTACTCGTTCAAATACAAAAATTACAAATTATATTGATTAATGAAGACATTTGTAAGTCAAAATTCTTAAATATGTCCGAATCAACTAAAAACCAAATAGTCATTGCAAAATGGATTTCACCAGACTAAATGCTATCATTTACATCAAAAGAATACAATTTTCTTTTGTGCCGCCAAACCATCTTTATTGTAAAGCATGATAAAATACAGTCCTGCTTTGTCCTTAAATTCAATCTGGTTTGAACTTAATTTTACTTCTTTTATTAGCACTCCATCTAAATCAAAAATCATCGCATGGGTAAGATTTTCTGTTGAATTAAAGTATACAACCCCATCTGATGGATTAGGATATATATAAATATCATCCTCCTTCATTTCTTCTGCAGCAACATTAACTGCTTTAATACTAATTGTTTTTTCTACATCATCCATTGTATAGAAATTTTCTTCATAATCAGAAATTAAAATATTGCTGAGTTTGATGGTAGTTTCACCAGAAATAACATCATCTAAAACGCGCATCAACAAACCTGTCATGGAATTCAAAGTAATATTTCCTACACCATAGTATGCCATTACATGAAGCTCTTTTCCTTCGTCTAATTTTTTAGAAAAATTGTACCTGCTTTTTGCTGGTTGTAATCCCGAACTAGAATTTGTCACGAAATCAGTCCAAAAAGGCTTTAATACATTTGGATCATATTCTAAGTGAAAAGAAATGCTATGCACATTTTCTAAATTAACGACTTTAATTTCACCATGAACGGTGTGAGTTTGATTATTTAAATCCACTTCATCAGGGACCTCTAAAACAACTTGCCCTGTATATGGGAAAGGTTCTGTTAGTTCTTCATGAGAGATGTACTCAGGAGTCGTAAGTCCAAAGTTTGTTTCTATAGTTATAAAATCTTCTAAAGTATCAATTACTCCATCTCCATTGCAATCTGAGTGTACCATATTTATTCCATGTGCAAAACTTTGAGTTCTTGAATCCGCGGAATATTCTGTCCACAATTTGGAAATAAATTGTCTTGGACTTTCAAAATTTGCTTGTGCCTTAGCAATTGCAATTCCGTGCAGCATAAAATCTGTACGTTCTACAATTTCGTTGTCATTTACATCACCAGGGTAAACACAATGATCGGATGTATTGCATTGTATATTTTGTGTACACACATTTTGAAATTTTTGATCGTAGGCATTTTGTATTTCGACTGACTGCTGTATCGCAAAATCTACATTTTTAATATGATCTAATCCTTCTGATCTATTAAAAGTATGGACAGCATCCATACGTATTATTTCACCCGGTTGATATATATCCAGTTTTTGGTTTGCTAATACTCTCCAATCAGAAGAATCCAAATTTTCCTGATACATAGACCATTCTCCTTGATTATTTGGATTCCCTGCAAACAAGAATTTTGTAGTATCAATACTTCCGGGATTATAGCCATTTCCTCCATTAGTAAACGGAGTTCCGTCCCTCCAGGTAGCTTTCATGTAGTTATAGAATTCATTAAGCGTATTAGGATCCGCCATTACTGAAGGTGGTGTGGGACTACTTGCAGGGTTCCTCCAAGTAGAAAAGCTATACAAATTGTTATTTAATAAACGAGTGGATTGGACAGGAACTTCAGTTTGAAATGTGTCATCCATCCCTTCACAAATTCCACCATAACCATCTTTAATGTCAGAGTTATAGCAGTAAACCAAATTATTTTCTGGACTGACTCCTGTATAATCATCTGAATAACAACCGAGATCTGTATCCATAAAAAGACTATAATAAAAATCGTTTAAAACATCATTTGATCTATTAATAATTTTATGTCTTGTGAAAACTGAATTGTTTAATCCTTCGTTCTCTACACAAGAGAATGCATACATTGTAAGATGGATTTCTAAAGGGAAACCTTGGCCGGTTGGATTAAATTCAACTTTGTTTCCGTTAAATAATGCAAACGACATTTGGTCAGGAATAATATCCAATAAGTCGTCACCAATAATTGGATAATCGCCATCATAAGGGTTATATAAGCCGTCTGAATTTTCATCATAAAATGCAGCTCCTTCTTGGTTTTGAAAAATATCACCAAAGTATGGGCTTCCGAATGCTGGCCACTCGATAATATCCTTTGATAATTCATCATCAATCACCCCATCTATAAAATCCTCTTTTAAAGCCAATATATCAGATCTATTAATGGTCCATACTCTATTAAAGAGAGTATCTAATCCTTCAAATGGTTGTCCTGTGTTTACATCAAGAGGTCCAGGATGATATGCACGATTATAGCTGCTAGCCACTAAATGTAATTCCCCTTCCGAATCCTCCCCTCCTAACCAAAGATTGCCAACAAAAATGGTTGATGCTTTATCTGATCCTCCAACATTTGGTGCAATAAAAAAGTGGGTCTGTGTACTATCATAAAACATAGTTCCGTCACTTTGGACAGTTGTAAGAATACTGTTGACATTAAATATTGCACTGCCAATTTCCTGTGATTTTAAAGCTGTTATTGATAGAAATAAACAAATAATAGTAGGGTAAAATTGCTTTTTCATATGCGCTATTTTTATTAGTAAATAGAAATATCCAAACCACTTTGCAGCGATTTGTTGGTCCAATTATACTTAAGGTGAATAAAAAAATCCTGTCCCGTACAAGCAAAATCCCAAATGTCTTGAATACATTAAGCAAGCTATCTCAATTGTCCGCTTAGTATTATAATTTAAATTCCATGGTGATTTCTATATACATTAAGATTTCATTTCGCGTGAGCGATAGTAAGGGAGCAAATGATCTTGATCATGCAGCTGTCGCATTGCTTGCAATGGGACGGAACCCCTGAAAAGCGCGGTACTGACAAGTGGATGGATTTGGGCTTAGCTGGAAGTGCACGCCCTAAATAAGAAGCTACTCTGCGAGCTTTATATTCCGGATAACAAATGGTTGTCCAGCAACCCGTACATTGGGCGGAGTTGCATAAGTGTCCCCTGAGACAATCACCTTAAGATCATTCTTTGTAAATTCTTTAGGTATCTCGCATGGATCTAGTCTTGTGTAATCAAAAACCAACATAGGTCTGCCAATAATTGTAACGATAGTCGCCTCTTGGTTTTCAAAACTTTTGAGTTTCTCTCTTCCCGGAAAGCATGGATGCGAATCGGTGTTAACTACTACAGCTGGCTCCTCCTCAATGCGGGGCTCTTCCATCACACTTTGATCATCAGGTTTCACAGTTTTGTTTTTTGAAGAACTGCACTGTCCGAAACTTATACTTAGGCAAAAAAACAAGAATAGGCGCATATTATAAAAGTGTTTTAAGTTGAGCAATAGCATCAGGAATTCCTTCAGGACGTTTACCTCCCGCTGTAGCAAAAAATGCTTGTCCACCACCGCCGCCTTCAATATGTTTGGAGATTTCTCTGATTATATTGGAGGCATTCAATGACTTGCTTTCAACAAGTTCTTTATTTATTGCTAAAAGTAATTGTGCTTTCCCGTCCCCCTCGGTTGCTAAAAGAACTAAGCCATTCTCTAAGTCTTTTTCCAAATTGAAGGCTAAAGTTTTTACAACTTTGGAGTCTGCAATATCCACTTTCTCAGCAATCACATTTATTCCATTGATCTCTGTGGCTGACTTAAAAAGTGTATCTTTTAAACCAGAAGCTTTTTGCGCCTGAGTCTTATCAATTTCTTTTTGCAGATTTTTATTTTCTTCTTGCAATGTAGCAATAGTACTTGCAAGATCCTTTGGGTTCTTGAACAAAGATCTTACTGTATTTAATTCTTCTAATTCCTTTACGTAGTACTTATCCAAAGCATCAGCGGTTACAGCTTCAATCCTTCGGATTCCAGACGCAATTGCGGCTTCAGAAGTAATTTTAAAATGACCAATTTGCCCGGTAGCTTTGACATGACATCCTCCGCATAATTCTCTAGAAAATTCTGGATCAAAGGTGATCATACGTACATAATCTCCGTACTTTTCTCCAAATAACATCATAGCTCCAGCATCCTTGGCTTCTGTGATAGAAATACTTCTGTGCTCAAGTAAGGGAATATTTTCTCTAATTTTCTTGTTGACAATCTCTTCCACTTTTGCGATTTCATCAGATGACATTTTCTGAAAATGAGAGAAATCAAAACGCAATACGCTTTCCTTTACCAAGGAGCCTTTTTGTTGTACATGTGTACCTAAGACTTCCCGCAAAGCTGCATGCATGAGGTGAGTCGCAGTGTGATTATTTTCTATAAGCGATCTCCTAGCTGAATTAATCATTGCCTTCGCTGGCTTGGAATTATCACTTGGTAATTTATTTACAATATGGATAATCAGATCATTTTCTTTGATGGTATTCAAGACATGAATTTGTTCTCCATCAAAGTCTAGAGAACCTTTGTCCCCTACCTGGCCTCCTCCTTCAGGATAGAAGGGAGTTTTATCTAATACGACTTGAAAAATTTCTTTGTCTTTTTCTTTCGTCGTTCTATACCTACTAATTGATACATCTTTGGAGCTTGTATTATCGTAACCCAAAAACTCTACCTCATCTATTTCTTTGATAATAGTCCAGTCACCCGTTTCTCTTTTAGCATCAGCTCTTCCACGCTCTTTTTGTTCTTGGAGAGCTACATTAAATCCTGCTTCGTCAATTTTCCATCCTTTCTCAGTGGCAAGAAGTCTGGTGAGGTCAATAGGGAAACCATAGGTGTCAAAAAGCTCAAATGCAATATCACCACCAAGCATATTATTTTCAACATTGATTTTTTCAATGCGTTTAATCCCTGCAGCAAGAGTTCTTAAAAATGACTTTTCTTCTTCTTGTATTACCTTTTGCACAAAACCATGTTGCGCTTGCAATTCAGGAAATACATCTTTAAAATTTTCTGCAAGCATAGGAACCAACTTAAAGATAAATGGCTCAGTCACATCCAGAAATGAATAGTAATACCGAATGGCTCTTCTTAAAATTCTACGAATGACATAACCCGCTCCTGTATTGCTAGGCATCTCACCATCTGCAATAGCAAAACAAACTGCGCGCAGATGATCAGCGATTACGCGCATTGCAACATCTACTTTTTGTTTAGGATCATACGATCCAGTGTATTTTTTTCCAGTCTCCTTTTCTATGAATTTAATGAATGGAGTAAAAATATCTGAGTCATAGTTTGATGTCTTCCCTTGCATTGCCATGACGAGGCGTTCAAAGCCCATTCCTGTATCTACATGTTTATCCGGAAGTTCTTCCAGGCTACCATTCGCTTTTCTATTAAACTGAATAAAGACTAAATTCCAAATCTCAATGACCATAGGGTCATCCATATTAACTAATAGTGCCCCATCTTTTTTAGCTCTTTCTTCATCAGTTCTTAGGTCAATATGTAATTCAGAGCATGGGCCGCATGGACCTGAGTCGCCCATTTCCCAGAAATTATCCTTTTTCCCACAAAAAAGGATACGCTCTTTAGGAAGAACCTTTGCCCAAAGTTCAGCAGCTTCTGTGTCTTTGCCTAATCCTTCATTTGTGTCTCCACCAAACACTGTAGCATATATTCTGTCTTCCGCTAATCCATAACGTTTTGTCAATAATTCCCATGCCCATTCTATTGCTTCGGTTTTAAAGTAGTCTCCAAAGGACCAATTTCCCAGCATTTCAAACATGGTATGGTGATAAGAATCATAGCCTACTTCTTCTAAATCATTATGTTTTCCTGATACGCGCAAACACTTTTGTGTATCTGCGATTCTAAGTACTTCTGGTTTTTTTGTTCCCAGGAAAAAGTCTTTGAACTGGTTCATTCCAGCATTCGTAAACATCAGGGTGGGATCGTTCTTAACAACGATAGGGGCTGAGTCTACAATTTTATGCCCTTTTTCTTCAAAAAAATCAAAAAAGCCTTGTCGGATTTCGCTTGCTTTCATCTATTATAATATTCAAGTAAAACTAATACAGACGCTTATATATTAATAAAATACATATTAAAATTATATGTAATATGAGTCAAACATATTTAATAATTATTAATATTTATTTAATATTAGTAACAATTATTTTGATAACTCTTTTCCTAGACCTATTTTTGACCTGTCCTGAACACCCTGGTCCCTGAACATGTACTTTAATTATTAAGATTTATCGCTGCAAAAGTAGCAATAATTTGGAACTGATATGAGTAGAGAAAAGTATGTCTATAACGAAAAGACATTACAATACGAGAAAGTAAAATTGAGACCGAAAGAAATTTTGTACCGTACTGTTGCATATAGTACGACAGTCATTCTGACCGCTGTTATACTGTTCTCCATAACATACATGTATTTCCCTTCACCAAAAGAAAAGTCGCTGCAAAGAGAGATAAAGCAGATGGAATACCAGTATTCCTCATTGATCTCTGATTTTGACTACTTAGCTGAAGGGCTTGAAAAATTAAAAACAAAAGATTCAGAGGTTCACAGAATGATCTTCGGATTGGAGCCTATGGACGAGGCGATTTGGGAAGGTGGTACAGGAGGTCACGAAAAATACAGCTTCATTACTAAGTATAAAAACAGTGGTGAATTACTTGAAAACTCCTTATCAAAAGCTGATAAGCTTAAACGTAAATTAGAATTACAAAAATCTTCACTTACAGATGTATACGATCTCGCAATTAAGAGAGAAAGTAAACTCGCCTCCATTCCTTCCATAAAGCCAATACGTGAAGATGAACTTAAACGAAAAATTAGACATCTTTCTGGTTATGGTATCAGAATCCATCCTGTTCATAAAGTAAAAAAATTCCACAAAGGAATTGACTTTACTTGTCCTAAAGGGACTGCTATTCAAGCAACTGGAGATGGCGTTGTAAAGAGAGTTGAAAAACGAAAAAGAGGATATGGCAAAAATGTAGTTATTGACCATGGTTTTGGTTATGAAACACTTTATGCGCATATGTCAGAAATTGATGTAAAGAAAGGCGAGAAAATCAAAAAGGGACAGAAGATTGGTTCTGTGGGGTCTACTGGTACTTCTACTGCTCCACATTTGCACTATGAAGTCATCAGAAATGGTAAGTCTGTAAATCCTATTGATTTTATTATGGATGGACTAAGCCCAGAAGAATATAAAGAATTGGTTCTACGCTCTTCAGTAGAGAATCAATCTTTTGATTAAGCCGCGTTTAATCGTAAAAAAAAAAGGCCTGTCCTCAATGGACAAGCCTTTTTTTTATCTATTAGACTGAGATTACTTTATCACAATCATTTTCTTCGTACTTGACCACTCTGCAGTTTCCACAGAATAGTACATGATTCCTGTAACATCCAGTTCTTCTGCACTCAACGTAATCACATGTTTACCAGCATCGTAATTTGCTTGCTTAGTCAATACAACTTTTCCTGCAAGATCAAATACATTGAATACAACATTTGTACTCTTTGGTAAATGGAAAACTATGTCAGTAGAACTACTGAATGGATTTGGTTTGTTTTGCTCAAGAACATATGTATCTGTAAGATCTTCCATTCCTCGGAATTCTAATCCAAGAGGATAAGACTCCGCATCTATATCATATACCTCAGACTGCATAGTACTAGAAACCATTTTAATAGTTTCAAGAACTGAACTGTTTGCCTGTGCAATCATCTCGATATAGAATAATACTTCATCAGCATCCACATCAAAACCATCGATCTTATCCCAACTTACTGAAAGTACATTTTCTTTGATGCTATAATGTTCGTCATCAATATCAATGCCCTCTCCTACTAGCTTGTTGATTTTAGCAAGTCTTGTATCAATTTCCATGTTGAATTGGAAACCTAAGATATTCCCAAGATCAGCCATGTATACAGGCACTCTTACTAATTCACCAGCGCTATAGCTCATTTGTTCTGTTACAATATTTACTGTTCTGTTTCCTCTACTTTCTACCTCACCATTTCCATCAAAGTTTGTAGTTGCATTATGCGTAACATCTCCAATCTTCATAGCTATGAAATCCTCATAGTATTTATTTGAACTAATGTTAAACACTGTTCTTGTTTCAGTAAAAGGGAATGGATCTGTAGGATCAGGGAATGTCTGATCAGAAGTAACAAACTTCCATGATGGTGTACCAAACGGGAACTCATCAAGGATACCCAATATTACTTTTCTAATGTTTACAATATCAATTGCTGACACTTTCTCATTTCCATCTACATCTGCTGCAATAATTTTGTATGGTGAATCCAATAACTGAAGCCCTAGAATGTGCTTTTGGATGAAAACTAAATCCAATGTAGAAACTCCGTTTAATGGGTTCTCATCAAATTCCACACTCAGGTCATACGTTTGGTTAGAAGTCAAATTATCATATCCATAAGTTCCATCATTTGTGGAGAAACTCATGTCAGGATTATTCATCGATGTTGAGTTTAGACTTACCATCGCATCCTTAACCATTCTATTATCTTCAGTTCGTATCGTTCCACTTATATCAACAAGCGGTGAAGCGTCGTCATCACAAATGTCAGAATTGTTATCCTGAAGTTCAATTGTAACTTCACAGTAATCTTGATTTCCTGCTTCATCTGTCACCCATATCTGCAGCTCAATAGTAGCTTGCTGTCCATTAGGTATGTCATCACAAGTGAGAACAATGTTTGTGCTATCTGTATCTGCTGAGAATGAGAATATTAAATCTTCATTTTCCGTACAGTTATCAAAACTACCAAAGTCAAAATCTGAAGCCCATAATTCTAACATACCGTTACTGTTCATAACTGCTGTAGAAATAGAACTTATACAATATGGTGTTGGATTTTTACCATCAACAATTGTAAACAAGTGTTCGCAAAGTGTTTTATTCCCACAGAAATCTTCCACTGTCCACTTGATCTTGTGTACTCCTAAAGGATACGTCCCACTTGCATCATTTCCATTACCTGCATATGCTGGCTCAAAAGAACCATCATTATTTAGGTCAATAACATAATGCCATAGAAGGTCCTCATCAGGTGTACAGTCATCATCAGCATTCTTTGTCATTGTAATTGTGCCATCGCATGATCCAAATCCTTCAAAGAATAAGTCATCACATCCTGCAATTTCCGGTGCATTTGTATTTGTAAGCTTAATGATCTGCACATATTCCCAGATACCATCTTGGATACCATTTTGGTTTGGATCTTCATTTGGGAACGCTTCTTCAAATTGACACCAGTCAATTACTGTCCATGTACGAATTACTTTTTCACAAGCATCAGGTACAAAAGTAAATACTTGATCTTTGTATGTTGCTGCAACTAAACTACATGCATCATCATAGAGTAATGGGTAACCATTTGCCCCAAGATTATCCGGGTGTAGATTACTGAAACATTCTTCCAATGTCACATTATCCGGCCACTCTACATCATCATTAGGATCATTATCGTTATTTCTGTTAATATAAAATGGATCTGTATCAACAAGTGTTATATACTGTGTACAAGTTGAAGTCAATGTAGGATTCGTTGTGTCTTCCACACTAAATACTCTTTCTATCATACCGGATCCACACTGATTAGGGTCACCTATATCTTCCCATGTCACCTCAGTAGGAATACAGTCTTCTGTGTTATCCACAACTGTAGGCCATCCTAAATGATCAGGACTTGGTATACCTTCAGCACAGTCTAATGTCACATTATCTGGGCAGTAAAGGATGGGAGGCAATTTATCTTGTACTTCCACTTCTACCATACACGTATTAGACAAGCCTTGCTTATCCGTTACTCTGAATTCAACCATGTTCGGATTATTATCTAAATCTTCACAACAGAATTCAACATAGGGTCCCCATAAGATATCCCCCATTCTTCTTACATCCAAAAAGTCAATCATGCAATTATCCCAACTACCATTATCAAATGAACTAGGATATATTTTCACGCAACCATTTGCTCCCAACGAAGCAACAGTGAATTCTATACAAACTGCAATTGGTGCAGTTCCATCAACAACTCTAGCTTGACATATTTCTTCATGTGAATTCCCACACGCATCTTCTACTTCATATTTTATCCATACACATCCTTCAGGTAAATCATATATGATATAACTATTCCCGTAAGGTTCTACTCCACTGCTTGTATAATAAGAATCTGCTGGCTCCACACAATCATCACCAAGAGGTGCTGACGCTTTCCACTGTACTTTCCAAGTAATCTCATTACATTCAAGATCTGGGAAAGTTAACTGTGGAATAGGTACAACATAATCTTCATTACACGAATATGCATCAGTAATATAAATTACATCAGTAGTTATAGGACATTCAAATATAGGATCGTTTTTGTCTTCAACTTTTATGACTTGATCATGCTCTACTACTTCACCAGTACACCAATCAAGTAAACTCCATTTACGGATTACTTTATAAGAACCTGGGCAAACATCAATTCTTAGATCTTCATACGTAAATTGTACATTAGGACAAAAAGAACCTGAAGGATTGTGCGGTACACCAGTTACAGAAATATCTGGATTCCCATCTGAATTCAAGTCTATGTCTTCATAACAATCAAACGAAGGATAATCAAAGCCATCATAATTAGGAGGGAACTTCACACTGGCTAAATCTTCTCTCTCTACACAAATTATTTGTGTACACCCGCTCGTATTACCAGATGGATCTACTGCAGTCCATGATCTTGTGATCTTAGACCAAAAATCTCCAGCACATTCCGTTTTATCTATATTATCATTATATACTAATGAGATGGGAGTACATGCTGTACCGTCATCATAAGTATACTGGTTTCCGCCAATGTGCACTATATATGTAGGGTCTAGTGGGAAATCCACAACGCCTGTATAGTTTCCTAAGTGAATGGAAGCGAATATTGCCTCACCAGCAAGCGCACTAGCATTCACAATTTCTAATATCCATACACCATTAGGATCTTCACCAAAGAAATCTGAAAATAACCCCTCAGGTAAGAAACTTCCTAATGCACCATTTATTCCTGCTCCACAATGCTCTTGAAGGTCTGTATGGGTATATGCTGCTTCATCCCAAATTTTGACATTCATATTAGGAACAGTACACATCCCAGTAGCGTCAAACAAAGAACCTGGCCCTGTAAAAAGGCTTACCACAGTTCCTGTCGGTGATGTTAAAGTAGCAGACAGGTCAGAAATTAATGCATGATTAATTTCTAGTTTTATTGCAACTTCATCTACAAGTGATAAAGGATCACCCGCTATAGTGAAATTTATTAGAGTAGAACCACCAGCTGCAATAGCAAGGTTTTCTACTGTATCTTTTAAGAATTCTCTTATTGTGTCACCCGGCATAGTACCTTGTGAACATGTTGTAGTATCATTTACACACTCCAAAACAGCCCCTATCTTATCTTCTACTATAACCTGTCCCCAACAGCTATTTCCAGCAGGTGTAGTTACAGTTACAGTATAAGTTCCAGGTGCTGTAATAATATTACCTTGGATTCCTGAGATACTTACCTCAAAGAGATCAAAACATCCATAGGGTCCACCTTCTGTTATATCATCAGGATTTACCTCTACTTCACAATTTTCATTCAAGGATAAATGTACTATGTCATTACATGCAACAGAACTTATAGCACCACCAAACTCGGAGATGATAATGTCTTGTGTACAAATAACTCCATTTGCCAATTCAAATTCCACGACTGTGGTTCCAATTGTAAATAACCCTGAACTATGTGAAGCTGTTACTGTACATATTTCTGTAGGATCTAATGGATTTGATGCGACGGGTACGTTTATAGTCACCATAACATCACAGGCTCCAGCCGCAGCTTCCAATTCTATTGGGGCCAATGGACACAGAACATCAAATTGGCACTGTGCTAATAAAGATGCTGGGTTCGCAAGTTGAAGAAGTACAAAAGCACTCACAACTAGGCTGAATTTTCTCAAAATGTCAAAACTCTTTTTCATAATATTCATTTTTGTTCAGAGTTTTCTGCGATTTTCCGCAGAATTAAGTAATCGATTTTTTTGTATATAAATTTTACTAATCTACAATTGATTGGTTTTCAGAGTTTTATGCTCACTAAAGAACATTCAACTGTTTTGTAACCAATACATTTAGACATATAGGCAAACATTATACCATTTTGACATATGTACACTACCCTAATCGTTTAGGCCATGTACTTTCATACAACTGTGGCTGGAAATGCTTAAGAATTGCTCATTCTTAATGCGAATTATTGAGAATATATGGAAAGAGAAAGTAGATGGATATATATATAACACATTGATTATCTGTATTTTACTCAACAATCCATGCGGTTTCTATACTTTGCTATAGCTTAAAGAATGCTTATTTGATACTTAATTCTACTTGGTTATTAAAAAAAGATACACGTAATTTGCATAGATAACCGATACATATTCAGAGAGATATGTATATTATATTATTAATTTGATTTAATTGAAATCATTACCAGAACTTACTAAACTCTATTATACTATAAGCGAGGTGGCAGAAATGTTCAGTGTTTCTACCTCTTTACTTCGATATTGGGAATCTGAGTTTCCATCATTAAAGCCCAAAAAGGACCGTAGAGGGGACAGGAAATTCCAAGTAAAAGATATCCTAGAACTACAGCAGATACATCATTTAGTAAAAGAGCGAGGTTTTACGCTTGAAGGAGCTAAAAAGGAGTTGAAAGAAGGGACAGGCAAACCAATGGATAATGAGGAAATACGTAAAAAGTTGATTGCTTTAAAAATAAAAATTGAAAAGAAACTTTCTGAACTATAGACTGAGTACTAGATCGCAAATTGCAAAGTCTTCCTCATCATTAGAAGCTATACATATCAGGTCATCTGGTTTTTTTGATTCAACAAGTTTTTCATAGAAAAATTGTTTGTTCTGTATATCCAAATAAGAGGTAGGTTCATCAAACAGCTTAATAGATTTTTGGGCACAAATCGTTAAACCTAATTTCAGACGTTGCTTCATTCCTGAAGAATAAGCAGAAATCGTTTTATCCTTATGTTTTTTGAAAGAAAATTCAGTAACAAACTGCGAACTACTTAGACTGAGGGTTTGAAATCTACTGACATGGTCTAATAGTTCTATTATAGTGAGTTCCTCTACTAATTCATCTTCAGCTGCGGCAAATGCAACATGTTTATACACATGCTGTGCTTCAATAGGTTTTCCTTGATTTAGAAATCGTACTTCCCCCTTGGATGGACTCAATGATGCAGATAGTATTTTTAGAAGTGTGGACTTTCCGGTTCCGTTGATACCTCTTATTCCATACACTTTACCTGATTGGAATGCGTAAGAAAAATCTTTTATAATCCATTCTTGTTGATAACGTTTGGAAATATTATCCAGTTGAATATTCATGGATTAGATAGATTGACGGAAACCTTTAATAACTCCTCTATCTGCAGATCTAATAAATGCTAAAATTTCTTCTCTGTATGCTGTTGCTGTAATTGTAGCCTCAATAATTTCAATTGCCTGTGTCGTATTATACCCTCTGACAAATAGCATCCTATAGATATCTTGTATATGGTGGATATCCTTATTAGAATAGCCTCTTCTCCTTAAGCCTACAGAATTCACCCCAACATAAGATAATGGCTCTCTAGCGACTTTTATATAAGGTGGGATATCTTTTCTTACCAAGGATCCTCCTCCAACCATACAATGAGGTCCAATGTTTACAAATTGGTGAACAGCTGCAGCTCCGCCCAGAATTGAGTATTTTCCAATTTCAATATGACCTGCAAGATTTACGTTATTTGCTAAAATTACATTCTCATGTAGGATGCAGTCATGTGCGACATGTACATAAGCCATTAATAGACAGTTATCTGAAATAACAGTCATGTTATTCGCTTTTGTACCTCTGTTCAGTGTTGCATATTCTCTGATCGTGACATTATTACCAACTTTCAAAAGGGATTTTTCTCCTTCAAATTTTAAATCTTGAGGAATAGCACCTAGAACAGCACCTGGAAAAATTTTGCAATTATTTCCTAATCGTGAGCCTGCCATTATCACAGCACCTGGACCAATCCAACAATTATCACCTATTTCTACATCATCTTCTATCCTTACAAAATCTTCTATATGGCAATTAGCACCTAATTTTGCTTCTGGATGTATACTACTTAGATTCATTGTGAAATTATGATTTCTCTCGTTTTACGATCTGAGCTGTTAATTCGCCTTCAGATACTAGTTTGTTTCCTACATATGCAGTTCCCTGCATGTGTACGATTCCTCTTCTCACTGGGCTCAATAAAACCATCTTGTATACCATTGTGTCACCTGGTCTTACAATATGCTTAAACTTTACATTGTCCATCTTTAAAAAGTACGTATCCCAATTCTCAGGATCTGGTACTGTATTTAATGCAAGAATCCCGCCAGTCTGAGCGAGTCCTTCCATTTGTAAAACACCCGGGAAAACTGGATTTCCAGGAAAATGTCCTTGAAAAAAGGCCTCATTGCCTGTTACATTTTTTACCCCTACTACTTCATCTTTGCTTAGTGTAAGTATCTTGTCAACTAAAAGAAAGGGGTATCTATGTGGAATAAATTTCTTGACACCTTCAATATCAAAGATTGGCTCAACTGAAGGATCATAGACGGGCATTCCTTTAAGCTTGCGTTTTTCAAGAAAGTATGATTTTAGATAGTTCGCAAATGCTATGTTTGATTTGTGTCCAGGGCGTTTTGCAATAATTTTACCTTGAATTGTTTTGCCTAATAAACTTAAATCGCCTATTAGATCAAGAAGTTTATGTCTTGCAGGTTCGTTGGGAAATCTTTGTTCATTTAATACCAAATCATTCAAATCCACATTCACATTATCTAATTCATACTTTGAGATAATGGTGTTCACATTTTCTCTCTTAATATCTTCTTCAGCAATGATCAAGGCATTTTTAAGACTTCCTCCTTTGATCATGCCTGCTTCTAATAAAGGCTTAATTTCTTGCAACAAAACAAAAGTTCTTGCCCTTGCAATTTCATTTTTATAAGATAGGTTTTCATGAAATCTAGCAGATTGATAATCAATCTTTTTATCTAAAAAATCAATGCTTGCTTCAATAGTAGATTTCTTAGAAGGGTATGCAAAATACTCTGAACCTGTCTCTTCGTCTACGAAATGTAGGAGCTCTTCAACTTCAAGATACAAGCGTTCTTCCTCTTGCGCTACAATTCCCGCAGCTTCTATAAACTCTACAAACTGAGCGGCAGAACCATCTAAAATAGGCACCTCTGGTCCATCGATCTCGATTATTACGTTATCAATATTTAAACCTTTAAGTGCTGAAAGTAAATGCTCAACAGTTTGAATGGAATAATCTTCTCTTTTAAGACATGTGCATCTATTTCCATATACTGCATACTTGACATCTGCTCTAATCTCAAAATTTTCTTCTCCGTTTAGGATATGAAAAACAATACCATGTTTAGCTTTGGCTGGTAATATTCGGACATTACTTTTTACCCCAGTGTGCAATCCAATGCCAGAAAATTCGATGGATTTTCCTATTGTGTTTTGGTTCATTTTTTGTTCTTGAGCTCTTCCAGCTCTTTTTCCATCTTTTGCATCTTTACCACCAGCTCAGGTAGATTTTTGAAAGCTGCATATGATCTCAAATAGTTGTTGTATTCTATTGCTGGATATCCATATAATTTTGTTCCCTCCTTCTTGATATTCTTTGTCACCCCGCTCTGCGCTTGAATTTTTGTGTTGTCTGCAATTTTTAAATGGCCAACAATTCCCGCCTGCCCTCCAATTTGGCAAAACTCTCCAATTTTAGTACTTCCTGCAACTCCACTCTGAGCAGCCATAACTGTGTTAGCACCTATTTCCACATTATGTGCAATCTGGATTAGATTATCTAGTTTTGCCCCTTTTTGTATGATCGTGCTGCCTATTGAAGCTCTATCTATTGAACAATTACTCCCAATCTCTACATCATCCTGAATGACAACATTACCGATTTGTGGTATTTTATCATATTTCCCATTAAGAAAAACATAACCAAAGCCATCTGATCCAACTACAGTATTAGAGTGGAGAGTTACATTTTTACCAATCTTACAATCTTTCATCACTACAACACCAGGGAATAAAATTGTGTCACTCCCTATTTCTACATTCGCTCCTATGTAATTATTACCCATTAGAACTGCACCCTTGTTAATTCTTGCATTAGGAGCAATGATTACGTGATGCCCTATGTGAACGTTGTTTTCTAAGATCGATGTTTGATCAATAACTGCAGTATCTGAAATTGAACTTGAAAACTCATCTCTTGTTTTAAATTCATTCAAAACGGTGGCAAGAGCGTGATAGACATCAGGCACATGGATGGGTACCCAGTTAAAAGGAGTCTTTATGTCCTCATTGGCACCTATAATAACAGCAGATGCTGAAGTGTTCTTAAGTTCTGATTTATATTTGTCAGAAGCATAGAAAGAAAGTTCACCTTCTTTAGCCTGTCCTAAGATATTAATACCAGTAATAGGTAGATCCTGGGTTGAAATAGGGACTGATACATCAAGTATATTAGCAATTCTTCCTACTGTTAAACTCATACTTCTTATTTACTAATAATTGAACGTTTAAAATGCTTATTTAGGATGCCTTAAACATAAAAAAATAGTCCCTTATCTTTACGTAACTAAATGAAATTATGATAAAAATTGGAACTCGTGGTTCAAAACTTGCTTTATGGCAGGCAAATTTTCTCAAAGATAGTTTAAAACGTCAAAATTTAAACTCAGAGCTTAAAATTATAAAGACAAAAGGAGATAATTTGCAGTCTTTGAGTTTTGATAAAATTGAAGGTAAAGGCTTCTTTACCAAGGAGTTAGAAGAAGCGTTATTATCTCGTGAAATTGATTTGGCAGTGCATTCAATGAAAGATCTTCCCACAGATCAGGTTCCTGGATTATGTATTACAGCAGTCTCCAGGAGAGAAGATGCCTCAGATTCTTTGATAATAAATAAGAAATCATATGATGAAAATCGTACATATGGTCTGAAAAAAGCTGCAATTGTAGGGACTTCTTCTGCTAGAAGAAAATGTCAGATTCATAATTATATATCTGATGTTATTTTGAAAGATATTAGAGGAAATGTCCCCACACGTATATCCAAAATTGAATCAGAAGGATATGATGCGATTGTACTAGCAACTGCTGGCTTAAATCGATTAGAAATTGACCTAGGTGAATTTGTGCACATTAAACTAGCAACAAGAGATTTTGTACCTGCCCCTGCTCAAGGAGTTCTAGCTTATCAAACACGGGATAGTGATCTAAGCTTAAGAAAACAGCTGCTTGCAATTCATGATAAAGAATCAGCAATCATTACTAACATTGAAAGAGGACTTCTTTCTTTGTTTAATGGTGGTTGTCATTTACCCATGGGTGCTTTTTGCAAGAGAGATGCCATAGGTAATTACCATGCAAGTGCTATGTTTGCACCAGATTGGAAAGAAAAACCAAAATACACTCATATTTCGCAAAGTACTAGCGCTAATTTAGTGGAAAGACTGTTTGAAGAATTAAACAAATAATTTCTATGTATTTAATTTTTGACGTTTCGAGTATTGATAAGCCAAAAAATTGGAAGGCACCCTTCAGTGACACATTCAGTTGGCCCCGCATGATCCATATTTCATGGATTATTTTGAATAAAGAATTAAAGCCGGTAAAAGACTATGACTGTATCGTTCAACCTGAAGGATTCTCAATAAATGCTATGATAGAAAAACGTTGTAGAATTGAGAAAAAAGAACTTGATGAAAAGGGAGCAAAATTATCAGATGTACTTAAGCAATTTAATGACACACTCAAGGATGCCGAATATCTCTTTGCGCACAATATGAACTTTAATGAAAATGTTTTAGCAGCGGAATATTTAAGACAAGGAATGGATCACGATCTGTTTAAAAAAGAACGAATATGTTTGATGCATGAAAGTACGTTCTATTGCAAGATTCCAAGTAAAACTGGTGGTTACAAATGGCCTTCTCTAACGGAATTGCATGCTACTATTTTTAATCAAAAATTTAGTCCTGCTGGAAACGCGCGTGCTGATGCTATAGCTGCAACGCGGTGCTTTATTGCATTAATGAAGGTTGGCGCATTTGAAGATCTCTTTGATGATGAATGATCAATCAATTTTTATAAGTAGGGAAATTACACAAAATGCACTTTGGGAAAATCTTATTACTCAGGGCTACAACATTCATGCAGAATCATTAATTGAATTCAATGCAATACCTCTTTCAATCCTACCTTCTTCTGATTGGTTATACTTCTATAGTCAAACTGCAGTTCAGTATTTTCACACACAATGTCAAGTTTCAAAATTCGATGTGTCAGAAAGGAAGTTTGCTGCGCATGGGGTACGGACAGCAATTGCTTTAATTAAATTATTTGGAGCGAATGTTAAGTTTACTTACAATTCTAAAGAAAGCAATTCAAAAACTAAACTTAGAGAACTTATAGCAAATGAAAAAATCCTATTTGTTCAGGCAAAAAACTCCTTGCGAACAATTCAAACCGAATTGGGTGATATAAATTATAGTGAACTTGAAGTCTATACCAACAAGGCAAAGATGAAATTTACCATTCCTAAATCAAAATTCCTGTTACTTACAAGTCCACTAAATGTGCGAACATACTTTTCGCAGTATCCATTTAGTTCAGAGCAAATTATTATTACAATAGGTGAGACAAGTTTTTCAGAATGTTTAAAATATACAACTGAGAAATACATATACAGATCTGATGAGAATTCCGAAAAGTCAATGTACAATAAACTTGTTGAGCTTCTTAGAAAGTAATTTTTATCTTAGTAATTCCTAAGCAAGATGAAAAAGAAAAGGCCTACAAAAAACAAAAAAGTAACTACTCAAGTTTCTAATAGGAAATATTCGAATTTTTTATTCCTTCTTCCAATTCTTATTATTGGCTTTATTTCATTTCTCCCTGCATTGGAATGCGAGTTTGTGAACTGGGATGATGATAAAAATTTCTACGAAAATGAATTAATCACTAGTTTAAATTCATCCAATTTTTTCCAAAATTCTAAGGAAATTTTTAAAACTAAAGTCATTGGAAATTACAATCCACTCACAATCTTTTCTTTCGCTCTGGAAAAACATTTTTTTGGTTTAGACAAGCCTTTTTATTGGCATTTAAATAATTTACTGCTTCATTTAATTAGTGTCATCTTTGTTTTCTTAATTGGTAAGCAACTCAAACTAAATAACCTAAGTGCAAGTCTACTAGCACTCCTCTTTGCAGTGCACCCAATGCGCGTAGAATCCGTGGTTTGGGTCACAGAGAGAAAGGATGTCCTTTTTGCAAGTTTTTACTTTGCATCCATATATCAATATATAAAATATAAATACGATGCAAAGAAGATTAGATGGCTATGGATTGTTGCATTCTTTATTTTGAGTTTGTTTTCTAAAATACAAGCAGTTGTTCTTCCTTTATCACTTATTTTAATCGATTATTATTTGGAAGATAAATTCAAATGGAAACATGTATTTTCAAAAATACCCTTGTTGATTATTTCTCTAGTTTTTGGTTTGCTGGCAATCTACTTTCTTCAGTCACATGGATCACTAGAAAGTAACTCAGGTTATAGTATAATCGATAGATTCTTTATTGGCTCTTATTCATTCATAGTATATATTATTAAGAGTATTATACCATATAGATTATCACCTCTTTATCCTTATCCTCCTATTTTACCATGGTACATAACAGCTTCCATTGTAATCTTTCCTTTGTATGCTTTTGCTGGATGGATTGCTCATAAAAAGTCATACAAGTACATTGTCTTTGGAATGGGGTTCTTCTTTTTTAATATCATCTTTCTATTGCAAATTCTGGCCGCTGGGCAAGGATTTCTTGCAGATAGATTTACATATGTAGCTTACTTTGGATTCTTTTTTATGATTGCAAAGGTCTTCCAGAAATATTCAAAAGGTAAACACAAAAAGCTGAGCTTAGGAATTTCCATCATTGCAGTAGTAATCTACAGTTTACTAAGTTTTTTCCAATCGAGAATATGGACAAATAGTGGCACGCTTTGGACTCACGTTCTAAAATACTATGACAATTCTACATTGCCTTACGGGAATAGGGCTAACTATTATAGGGATCTGGGACTAAACACACTAGCACTGCGTGATTACAATAGTAGAATAGCACTACGTGCGGACGATCCAGACCCATTTAATTCCAGAGCTAAACTGTTTTTTAACTCAAATAATAAAGACACATTATATTTATCAGTTCTAGATTACTCCAAAGCGATAGAACTTGCCCCAAATGCTGCAGAGTACTATATTAATAGAGGAGCTGCCCATGCCAAGCTTAATAATCCGAACAAAGCTCTTGCGGACTTGGATAAGGGCTTAGAAATGGATCCAAACTTTGTAAATGGGTATCTAAACAGATCAGTGGTTTACAATAATCTCGGCAATCTAGATTTAGCCTTGCGAGATGCTCTTAAATTTTTAGAATACAGACCCTACAGTGCAGATATCTGGTATCAATCAGGAGTGCTGAGTCAGAAATTACAAAACTTCAGTGCATCCATACCTCTGTTCAATAAAGCTATTGAACTAAAAAACAACAATGGCATGTTTTACTACCAAAGGTCAAAATCACAGTTCATGACTAACAATAATGTAGGAGCAAAGCAAGACTTTTACACAGCTAAAAAATTAGGCTATAAGGTGGAGCCAACTTATCAAGAACAAATAAATAAAATCTAAAACAAGATATCCGGACTCATCCCCATTTGTGAAAATCCACCGTCATGGTATAAATTCTGCATGGTTACCATTCTTGTGTAATCAGAAAACATCATCGCACAAAATTTTGCACAAGAATGCGCATCTGCATTCCCTAAAGGAGACATTTTCGTAGAGTAGTCAAAGAAATCTTGGAAGCCTTCAATACCTTTTCCAGCAGTTGTTAAGGTAGGAGATTGGGAAACAGTATTTACTCTTACTTTATTTTTCTTAGCATAATGATATCCAAAACTTCTGGCAAAGGATTCTAGCAATGCTTTAGATTCTGCCATTTCTCCATAGTCTGGAAAAATGCGTTGCGCAGCAATATAACTTAGAGCCAGAATAGACCCCCACTCATTCATAACATCATTTTTCATAGCTAGCTGCATCACTCTATGAAAGGACATTGCAGAGATGTCAAATGTTTTATGCATCCAGTCATAATTTACATCTGTGTATGCTCTCTTCTTTCTGACATTTAATGACATTCCTATAGAGTGCAATATAAAATCCATTTTACCATCGAGAATATCCATGGATTTCGTTAGCAAGTTTTCTATATCTTCAAGGCTTGTCGCATCCGCTGGAATTACTTCTGCATTAATTTTCTCAGCAAGTCTTTGAATTCCACCAAAGCGCAAAGCTACTGGAGCATTGGTTAATGTTATTTTAGCTCCTTCCGCAACACAAACTTCAGCGATATGCCAAGCAATTGAACTTTCATCTAAAGCTCCAAAAATAATTCCTTTTTTACCTTCTAAAAGTCCTTTGGCCATTGATTCGTTTTTTACAATTGATTAAAAAATAACTAATTATGAATAAGTTCTTCAGCGTTCTTGATTGCTGATTTAGTAGGAGGATTTCCACTTAACATTGTTGCAAGTTCAATTATCCTATCTTCTTTTTCCAAGACTATAATATCAGAATTTGTTTTTCCTTTTACAATCTCTTTAACTACGCAAAAATGTTTATCAGATCTTGAAGCTACTTGAGGTGAATGTGTTATACAAATAACCTGATGATGTTTACTCAAATCGCTCAACATTTTTGCAGTACGTAAGGCAGCATCCCCTGAAATTCCACTATCAATTTCATCAAATATAAGAGAGCCCAGTATTAATTTGTCAGCTACAACTGATTTGATACACAGCATCAGCCTGGAAATTTCTCCTCCAGAAGCAACCTTCCTCAATTGCTGTACTTCTCTATCTGCGTTTGCAGAGAACATAAATTCTATATTATCTTGCCCAGTAGGCTTATATACATCTGTATGTTCCAAAACAACTTTAAAGATTGCATTATTAAAACCTAAAGCTTTAAGATGATGACTGATTGCTTTTTCTAATGGCTTTATAGTCTTTGTCCTTTGTTTTGTCAATGATGCTGCAAGTTGTTTTAACTTAGTTTCTTCATCCACTAAAGCCATTCTCAATTCAGATATCTTCTCATCATTGTTTGTATATGAAGAAAGCTTCTTTTCTAATTCCTCTTGCTTTACGATAAGTTCTTCAACTCCACTTACAGCATACTTTCTTTCAAGAAGGTAAATTAAACTCAGTCGTTCTCTTACATCAGAGAGTTTTTGTTCATCATATTCTATTGAATCGCTACAATTTTCAATATCCCGAATCAAATCTTCAGTTTCGCTCAACACACCAGTCAATCTTTCTAACAATGGTGCTACCTCCTTTAAATCAGCATAGGAACTCAATTGCTGAACGGCTTCACGTAGAGAGGACAAAGTTGAGTTTTCAGAACTATCAATTAAATTCAAAACCTTAACAATGGCCAGTTTTAAGTCTTCAGCTTTATCCCACAACTTAATATCACTTTCCATTTTAGTTCTTTCCCCTATAGTAAGGTTTGCAGAAGAAAGTTCTTTAAAGCGAAAGCTTAAATAATCTGTTTCTTCTTTCCCTAATAGCGAAAGTCCTTCTGCTTCCTGCAATTCAGTTTTTATACCATTATACTTATAGAACTGCTTTTTACATTTCTCTACATTTCTATCATTCTCTCCATAAGTATCTAAAACCAATCTATGAAAATCTAGATCTTGTATTTCTAAATTATCAAATTGTTTATGTAAATCAACTAGTTGCTTGGTGAGAATATTTAATTGAGATAATTTACACGGGGAATCATTGATAAAAGTTCTACTCTTTCCATTTGACAAAACTTCTCTTCGTATTGTAACGATATCATCATAATCAAGATCTTGCTCTTCAAAATAAGTTTTAAGCTTATACTTCCTAATATCTATTTCAATTTCAATTATTGTTTTACTTTCCTTTTTTTTTGCGACTTTAGAACTCACTCTTTTGCCTAGACATAACTCCAAAGCACTAAAGACCATTGATTTTCCTGCCCCTGTTTCACCTGTAACAATATTCAGACGCTTATGAAAATCTATTTTAAGATAGTCAATAAGAATGTAGTTCTTTATTTCAAGCGTTAAGATCATCTATTTGCTATCTAGGATGATATTCCCTAATGTCCTAAATATGCTCATTTTTACATCGTCGTCATCTATTCCGTTTGTTGCAACTAAATAAACTATATCTCCTAGGCGAAAATAACACTTACTTTCCTTCAAATTATAACAAGTATGATCTCCAACTCCCTTTAAGGTTACATACTTAATAGGTGTGTCAGGATCTGAGAGAAGTCGTTCTCCATTTGATTTTTTGTTTTCGATAAATGCTGCAGCCCATCCTGTGAATTCATCTGGCACAGGATTTCCTAAAGCTTGTAATAATATTGCAGCATTAGGAATGGTTGCATCAGTCCATCTATAGAAACAAGATCGTGTGGTGCTACTTGGTGAGCTGCCGCTCTTGTAAGTAATTTTATCTTCAGACTTTGACAAGAGTCGAGCAATATCTGCCTTACTAACTGCTGCACAAGGATCTGGGAGTGTTGTTTTTACTGGTGTGCTATTTTTTACTTCTTCAACTGCATCTGTCGTTGTAGCTTCATTCGTTGAATTCTTTCCATCTTGTCTACATGCAGTGAAAAAGCAAATCCAAACAATTGAAACACTCAGCATGAAAAATCCTCTAATGTTCATATAATAAGTTTATAACGAATATCCGCTTATATTAAATAATAACATAATAAGAATGTTCAAAATCTAATTAAAATTCTGCTTTCTCAGCCTTGGGGGGCAATAAAGTGAAATATGTAAGTGGTCAGCTGTTCCTACATGTCTAAGAACATCAAAGCCCATAAGTTTGAAATACCCTTTAATAAGGAATATTTGGATTTCATTTCGATTATTAGTTCGTAAATCTAACGCATATGCATAGCTGTCTTTTTGAGGGAAATGTAATGATCGTTGGTTTGCATTTAAACCCATTGATGCATAATCCTCTAGCTTTCTTGACGCGTCTGTGATTACTAGTTTTTTATCAATTTTTACTAAAATTCCTGTTGATAATCTAAGAATGGGATGTAGTTCTAAGTATTCTGATTTTAGCTCTTGTGTTTTTAAATTCTTGCTTGAGATAAAAAATAGCAAGTGAATTGAAAACCCAACAACCAATAGAAGAGTGAATAAGAGTTTTTGTTTTAGTAGCCCAAAGCCACCTCCTCTGTTAAAAAACAACTTACTCATTAATGACATGTAAATTATTAACAATAACGAAAGGATAAGAATTGCAGATAAAATCGTAATAGAAGGTATTAAATGATACTTTCCGTGCAAATAAGTAGCTGTCCTTAGAAACAAAATAAAGGGGAAAATTAATATCAACAACAACCTTAATACTAGAAAAAATACTCTTCTCATATTTCTAATATAATACAAATAAAAAAGGGGAGCTGACTTAGCTCCCCTTTCATATTAAAAGATTGATTTACTCAATCACAATCATCTTTTTAGTAGCAGTGAAGTTCCCACTCTCTAATTGGTAATACATCACTCCTGAAGTACCCAATTGACTCTTTGTCAACTCTATCACGTGAGATCCTGATTCGTAATCACCTTGAACTACTGTAACTACTTTACCTGTTACATCCATAACAGTCAGAGTAGCTTGACCAGCTTGTCCTAAAGTAAATGCTATCTGTGTAGTCTCTCCAAATGGATTTGGCTCATTTTGCGCAAGTGTAAATTCAGCAAGTTCTCCGTTGCCTCCTCTTAAGCTCACATCAGCAATATCCAATGTTGATCCCACATATGCCTCAGCGTTAGTCACTCCTGACACTAAGCTAAGGTCAGTACCTCCAGCTACTTCAAGCGTGAATAATAACTCACCTTTTGCAAATGTATTTGACTCAATCCCTGAGAATGATGTAGTAACAGATCCACTTCCCAAGACTGCAAAATTACTTGCATCTACATTTAAAGCTCCACTTATTACTCCTTCCAGAGTTCCGTTAAGCTTCATTGTAAACTGGTAACCATAAACATCTGTAAAGTTCTCTCCTGCTCTTACTTCTATCCTATTTTCTCCAAGTACTTGAGTTTCAAACCCTACAGTAGTTGCACTTCTTGTGTCAACAGAGATGTCAAGCAAGTTTGCAGTTACGCTACCGTTAACATCACCAATTTTAACTCCTATAAAGTCTTCATGCATCATATCACTTTCTAATGCAGTAATATTAATTGCTTCATCAAAAGGCCAAGGATTCATTGCCATCGATTGATTTTCAATAGGGAATCTCCAACTACCATTTTGTGGCAATTCACTATAGATACCCAAAATAAGTTTTCTCAATTCTACGATATCTATACCGCTTATGTTTTCATCACTGTTAATATCCGCAGCAATCATTTTATAAGCACTGTCCAAATTCTGAAGACCTAATATATGTCTCTGAATAAGAACTAAATCTAGAGTTGATACTCCGTTTAACCAATCATCATTTTTCTGCGCTGTAACCGTATAATCTGCTAACAGTACATTTTCAATGAAAGCAAATTCTCCATCAGAGTTTGTTGTTTCCTCTCTAGGATATTCCGGTTGTTGACTTGTATTCGTAACGTTTACATTTGAAACTCGCTCTCCCAATTCTGTTTCAATTTCTCCACCTATATTGAAGAAGAAATTATTTTGAGTTTCACAATCTGAAGACTCAATTAAACAGCCTCTGATTTCGTATTCATTTCCATCATTGTCAAAGTTTCCAATTACTTCTCCAGAATCACAATCAAGCTCTCTAAAAAAGACATTTGAAATTGGATCATCAAGTGTATAGCTATCTAAGTCATTACAATTTCCTCCTCCTAAATCAAAGAAAGATGAACTGATTCCAGTAGCTGGATCAAATACATTAATTGATTCATCATTACAGTAATAGAAAATACCACAATCTTCAATAGTAATTCCTCTAGCCAGTGGCGTAGGATAAGAAAGCAATACATTCCCATCAGAATCGTGCTGTATGATATCATCTGAACCACTTATCCAGAAAGTACCATCTGATGCTAAAGTAAGATCAAAGGCATTTCCGTTACTAACTGAAAACAATTCTGTTGCAGCTGCAGTAGTTAAGTCTAACTCATAGACATTCAAATCTTGAGCTACAGCAAAAAGCTGATTATCCGTAGTGTAATCAAGTCCTAGAATGTTTGAGACTCCTGTATTACCAATTACTGTTAATTCACCAGTATTAAAATCTCCTTGGAATAAATTTCCTCCAGGTGCAGTAATATAGAATTCATCAGCGTTCGCTGGATTTACAGCAAAGCTAAATAATTCACCAGGTCCTCCAACTAATGGAACAGTAGTCATAACACCAGTTGCAGGGTTTAATCTGAAAACGGAATTATCTTCATTACTTACACCCATTATTCCACTTGATAAACTATCAGTAAAGCAATCTCCACATCTTTCATCAACACCAGAACAAACTTCTCCGTGAATGATTAAAGTTATCCAACAGAAATCTGTATTGAACTTAGCATCCCATACACTTATTCTGATATCATTCTCACCACACCAGTCTGTTCCTACAAACTTAGTTCCTGATGATCCTGTTGCAGGATT
>CALCMJ010000044.1 GCA_937967615.1 uncultured Saprospiraceae bacterium | reverse complement strand
TCATAAACTAAACGAGCGGTAATTTTTTCATTAGACAAACTTGAAGCTATGATCTCATGATTTTGCTCCGCAGTATTTTCTATTAGTTTACTTGACTCCAAGCCTGTAAAATCTAGATTAAAATGCTTAGCTACTACCGCGCATGCATCCTCTAATGAAACATTCGCTTGCGTAGAGACGCCTGAAAATTTCCTAGGATTTATAAAAGAAGAATGCGAGGACAGTATTGTATTATTTTTCATCACATTCACATTGGCAACTGCATTTACAATTTCAAGATCGTTATGAGTTTGATTAAAATAGACATGATGCAGACTGTTATGTTTTGTTTGATAAATATCCCTCGTCTTTAAGGCATCACCAGAAAAGCTGTCTCCAAAATTTGATTGATGTTGTTGAAGAATTGCGGTTTTCGCTAAGCTTTCAATTTGCTGAAGCTGAGCCAGGATAATTGTGTGTGATAGTAGTATTCCAAGGAATACGAGAAGGATGTTTCGTTTCAAAGCTATCTTTTTAGTTAAAGTGAAAATAACAAAAAACTGGCTTAATTACACGGAAATCAAGGCTCTAACAGAAGACAATAATGTTAATAACTGGATAATTAAAATTCCTAGAACTTAAAGTGTATCCAATTTTGAACTAGCTTGCTCCCATTCTTCCATCTTTTTTTCTAATTCTTGTTCTTTTTCCTTTAGCTGTTTACTCAGTGGGACATATTCTTCAGAATTATATATATCTGGGTCAGATAACTTAGTATGTACCTCTGAAATGTTTGCTTCAAGTGCCGCTATTTTCTTTTCTATATTGGAGATCTGCCGCGTAACTTTCTTCCTTAAATGGTAATTCTGATTTTTCTTTTCCGGTTTCTCGCCCGAGTTAGATTCACTCAATTGGAGTTCTCTAAAATCCATGCCTCTCTTAGCCAATACGTAATCAATATCGCCAAGGTATTCTTTCACTTCTCCTAATCTAAATTCATATGTCTTAGTTGAAAGCTGGGACAAGAATTCTCTGTCATGCGATACGATAAGAAGAGTTCCTTTAAAATCCAACAAAGCCGATTTTAGTATATTCTTGGACAACATGTCCAAGTGATTTGTGGGCTCATCCATGATAAGGAAATTAAATGTATTGCACATCATGCATGCCATGGCCAAACGGGATTTCTCACCACCTGATAGGACAGATACTTTTTTGTCAGCATCCTCACCTGAAAATAGAAACGCACCTAGAATTGATCGCAACTTGGTTCTATACTTTTCTTCACTATTTTGTTCAATAGTTTCTAAAACTGTAATAGACGGATCTAAATGGTCAGTTTGATCCTGAGCAAAATAATAGGTACTCACATTGCTTCCTAATTCACAGCTACCATCACTTTTAGGAATTTGTTCAGCAATGATTTTAAGCAATGTGGTCTTCCCCATTCCATTTTGCCCTATAAAGGCTATTTTTTCCTCACGCTCAATACCCAGGTTTACATTTTCAAAGACTAGATGATCGCCGTAAGACTTTGATACATTCCTTGCACTTACAATTTCTCTGCCTGCCCTAGGCACATCTCCCCATTTAAGGTTAAATGCAGAACTGTCACCATCATCATATTGAATAATTTCTTCTTTATTTATCTGCTTCTGTATAGACTGTGCCATTTTTGCTTTAGATGCTTTAGCCCTAAATCTATCCACCAATTTTTGTCTCTCTTCTAATTTCTTCTTCTGATTTTCTGCTGATGATTTCAGAATTGTATTTCTTTCCTCTTTTTCTATTATAAACTTTGAATAATTCCCCTGATAAATCTCAAGTTTACCCTTGTACAAATCATAAATTTCAGTGACAGTATTGTCAAGAAATCGCTTATCATGAGAGATCAAAATATAGGATCCAGTATATTTTTGCAAATAATTTTCAAACCAAATTATGGATTCAATATCCAAATGATTTGTAGGCTCATCTAGTAGAATGAGTTCATGTCTCGCTAAAAGGAGTTTTGCTAATTCAACACGCATTTTCCAACCTCCACTGAACTCCCCTATTTTTCTATCTAAGTCTTCATCTTTAAATCCTAAGCCTTTCAAGACGAGTTCAATTTCTTTCTCAGGCTGTACAATATAACTAGAAATCTTAACGGTTAAGTCATCGTATTCATTCAGTAATTCTGAAGAATCAGCATTTGCATCTGCCAGGCTTTTCTCAATTTCTAAAAGCTTTAGTTTGCTCTTATAATAAGCTTCATACACTTTTTCAGTTGCTTGCCTTACTGTTATTGAATTATCACTTTCTAGAAATTGCTTTAAGTAGCCTATTTGGTAATTCCCTGGAGTTAAAATTTCTCCGCTTGTAGGTGACATATCATTATTAATGATCTTAAAAAGCGTGGTTTTACCCGTACCGTTTCTTCCTACCAGTCCAATTTTTGCCTTATTAAAAATTTGGAAACTTAGATTTTCAAATAATTTACGAGCACCAAAAAAATGACTTAAATTTTGGACCTGAAGCATATTAGTTTTGTGTTTGGCCCTCTGGAATTTGAGCAATTACAGAATATCTGTCTCCTTTGTTACTAAGAATTTTAGACCAAAGCACAGAATTGTTTATTCTAAATAAATAGTTAGGAAAGAACTCAGATTTTATCCAAGAACCGTGATCCAACTCACTAACAAGTTGACCTTCAGTCCAACCAGAATATCCTATGTAAAAACGAATATCCTTAGGCAGAATTAATTTTGATTCTATTAAAAATTTAAGCTTTTCAAAATTGCCTCCCCAATATACTCCTTGCCCTATTAAAATACTCTCATCAAGAATATCTCCTACTGTATGTATGTAATGTAATGTTTCTTGTGCAACCGGACCTCCAAAATATACATTGGATTCAAATTCAGGAAAATCACTCACGAGCTCACTTATGCGCAGATCAGTCTTTTTATTTAGTATAAAACCTACTGATCCTTCTCTGTTATGATGATCGCATAGTAAGATAACAGAACGCTTAAAGTTAGGATCTGTCATGAATGGTTGGGCGATCAACATTGTTCCCTTTCCTAATATGACCTCGTTAGACATATTTTATAAGAATTGTTCAATTTCTAATGATCGATCATACTTCTTTACAAAGCCTGAAAGTACTTTTGCACCTAGCTCAACAAATTGGTTTATGCCATCTTTAGTCATAGCTTCCATCGTGCTGGTCCATAAGACTGGAGACGTGAGTTGTGCAATCAAATTACTTTGAATTAAACTAGGATCCATAATTCTTTTTGCTGAGACATTTTGATAGATCGCAATTTTCGGTGTTTTGAATTCTGTGTTTTCTATTGCCTTTCTTAAATCTTCTTCAGCAGATTTCATAAAGGGAGAATGAAATGCACCACTTACTTTTAGCTCAATTGCTCTTCTCGCACCTTTATCCAAAAACATTTGCAAACTCTTACTGATTGCTTCTTTACTTCCTGATATAACAACTTGACCGGGACAATTAAAATTTGCGGCAACAAGATCATCTATCCCTCCGCAAATCTCCTTCACCTCTTCATCTTCCATACCTAAGATAGCTGCCATTGTAGAATCAGCCTCATTGCAAGATCTCTGCATAGCATTGGCTCTCTGTGAAACAATACTAAGACCATCTTTAAAACTTAATGTTTCATTTGCAACAAGCGCAGTGATCTCTCCCAGGGAATGACCAGCAACTGCCTCTATATTATTTAAATCGACATTGTCTTTAAACCGAGAATAGGAATATAAGAACACTGCTGGTTGTGTAACCTTTGTTGCCTTTAAATCTTCTTCAGTACCATCTTCCATTATTTTTGCAATATCAAAACCCAAGACATCATTTGCTTCCAGCAAAATGGATTCATTCTTTGAGTTGCTTTCAAGCATAGACTTAGCCATGCCTACAAACTGCGAACCTTGGCCTGGGAATAAACAAGCTTTCATTATTTTAAATTAGCGCTAACGAGATTAAGAAATTCTTGACGTGTTTCTACATTTTTAAATTGTCCTGTAAAGGCAGAAGTGGTTGTAGCAGAATTTTGCTTTTGTACACCACGGATCATCATACACATATGTGCAGCTTCTATCACTACTGCAACGCCTAAAGGCTTTAGCGTCACATCTAAACATTTTAGAATTTGGTCAGTTAAACGTTCTTGAACTTGAAGTCTTCTAGAAAAAACTTCTACAATCCTTGGAATTTTGGACAAGCCTACAATGTGTCCATTTGGTATATATGCAATATGTGCTTTACCATAAAATGGCAAAAGATGGTGTTCACAAAGTGAATACAATTCTATATTTTTGACTAAAACCATCTCGCTATAGTCCTCTTTGAACATTGCCTTTTTAAGTATCTCCACGGGATCTTCATTATAACCTTTGGTCATAAATTGCATTGCTTTGGATGCACGCTCAGGAGTCTTTAGAAGCCCTTCTCGCTGAATATCCTCACCTACTCCACTAATGATAGACGAATAGTTTTCTTGCAGGGATTTCGTTACATTTTCATCGTAAGTCTCAATAATCTTATATGTCATATTATACTTTAATTGTGTTTAGACCTATATAATAGTTCTAAGTACACGAATGTTTCCAAAATGAAGCCATAAAGTTAATAATTTATCAATCTTAGGCTTATGTCTTTATATTTATCAGTTTGATAGAAAATAATGGAAATTATCCCTCAGGCTGGCTATTTTTGTAAATATTGGCCAGTATAGCTACAAATATCACATCTCGAGTCAAATCACTGCTTGACGATGACAGAAATCTGCATATTATTTTCTGGCTACTTCTGTATTTGTTTTTGGTCATAATAGATTATAATGAAGAGTTTCTCTACACCATGATCAAGGAATTGATCAATGTGCTTTTCTTTGCTGCTATTGTTTACATTAACCTGCTATATATTATACCCAACTATTTAAGTAATAAAAGCATATTTACTTATGTAATCGTCCTGGCAGTAACTGCAGCTATATTGACACCTTTGAAAACATTGGCCCTGTATCTCATCAGTTCTGGAGATGTTCAGCTCCAGAGTAATATACTATCCAGCATGGCATACTTGTTTTTGTCTTCTCTATTTATAGGAGCTTCTTCTACTATTTACCATATCATGAATGATTGGATGACACAACAACAAGAAAAAAAAGAACTCCAAAATAAGACTTTACAATCCGAGCTAAAGTTTTTAAAATCCCAGATCAACCCACATTTTCTTTTCAACACGCTGAACAGTTTGTACGCCTTGACATTAAAAAAGTCAGAACTTGCTCCAGAAATCGTTCTTAAGCTGTCAGAGATGATGCGATACATGCTATATGAATGCAATGAGAAAGAAGTACCATTAAATAAAGAACTACACTATATTGAGAACTACTTGAAATTAGAAAAGATAAGACATGGTACGAAGTGTAAAATTGACTTTCAAGTAAAAGGAGATTCTGACAATAAATATATTGCACCACTCATGTTTATTCCTTTTATTGAAAACAGTTTTAAACATGGATTAAATAACACATTGAATGAAGCGTATGTAGATATCAATATAGATATTGTAAATGACGAATTAAAAATGCGAATAGAAAACAGTAAGGTACACGCTGTACCTACTCAGTATAATAAAAGGAGTGGAGGAATAGGACTTACAAATATTAGAAGAAGATTGGCACTTCTATATCCTGGTAAGTATTTGCTTGACATTGAGGACAACCCAAACATTTATTTAGTTAATCTATCAATTCAATTAATATAAAAGAACCTATGCTAAATGTAATTATTGTTGACGATGAGCCTCTAGCGATTGACATACTAGAGTCTTACATAGATAAAATTCCAGATCTTAAATTAATTGCGAAATGCTCAAATGCGATTGAAGCAAATGAAGCCTTAAATGCAAACAATATTGATCTTATGTTTCTTGATATTCAAATGCCTCAATTGACAGGAGTTGAATTACTTAAATCCCTGACGAGTCCTCCATTAGTCATATTTACAACAGCTTATTCTGAATACGCAGTTGAAGGCTTTGAATTAAATGCAGTTGATTACCTTTTGAAACCAATTTCTTTTGAACGATTTTTCAAAAGTGTAAATAAGGCGATTGAGAAATTTAAAGCCCAATCAGCGGAAATTAGCTTTGACGGCGAAGAGCCATTCTTCTTCGTAAAGGCGGATAAAAAACTTATTAAAGTCCGATTTGATGATATTCTATATGTAGAGGGATTGAAAGATTATGTCATAATTCGACAAGCGGAAAGCAGAGTGATTACACTTCAAACGATGAAGTCTTTAGAAGTCAAATTAAATCAGTCCATTTTCAAACGCATCCATAGGTCTTACATCATTAACCTAAATAAGATTAATGCTATAGTAGGTAATATGGTAGAAATTACGGAGAAAGGGAAAACAAAGCATATCCCTATAGGAAAAAACTACAGAGACGAATTGTTGCAAATAGTAAACCAAAAGAGACTCTAATTCCACTATTAGATTTAGCTATATTATCTGAGTTACTACAAGACCAAGTAGTAGAAGTACAATCCTGTGCGGGAGGTGATATTTCAAATGCGTATAAGATCAGGTCTGTTAGCAAACACTATTTTGTCAAGCAAAATGATAACGTGATTGCGGAAGATATGTTCAGTTCTGAGTTTGATGCTTTGGTCCAACTGAATAAATTAAGTGCGTTTAGAATTCCAAAACCATTCTTCCATGGCGCGTTTGATAAGAGCTCAATTATCATCATGGAATTTATTGAGAATGGTATCACCCAAGACTTTGAACAGTTTGGCAGGACACTAGCTTTGATGCACCAAAACACACAAAGTCACTTTGGATACAAAGCAAACAATTTCATAGGAACTCTCTTTCAAGACAATAGCAATAGCACTTCAGCAGTTGAACATTACAAGTTACATAGAATACAACCTATGATTTCCCTAGCCAGCTCAAAAGGATTGTTGAATAATAATGACCTTCTTGTGTTCCAGCACTTTTTCAAAGAACTCGATAGCATTTTACCAAATGCGCTTCCTGCATTTGTCCATGGGGATCTTTGGAATGGAAACATGTTCTTTGATAAAAATGGGAAAGGCGTAATTTTTGATCCTGCAATTTCATACAGCCTAAGAGAATTTGATATTGCAATGATGCATTTATTTGGAGCTTTCCCAGCATCTACATTTGCTGCATATAATGAAACCTACCCTTTAGTTTCTGGTTGGGAATCAAGAATGAAATATTTTAAGCTATACTTCCTACTCGTACATCTCTGTATATTTGGTAGTTCCTACCATTCAAATGTAATGTCATGTTTAAAGAAGTTTATTTGAATTACTTATTAAATATTTCAAACTTGGATGAATAAGAATTCTCCGCTGTAATTACCTTTAAGATATACAGACCAGGATTAGTATTTAGTTGAATTTGATAATTCGTAGCATTGATATTCCTTCTTGTTTCAAGCAAGATTCCATTTAGACTATAGATTTCTAAATGCTGAATGGTTTCATCATTTATCAGCTCTACATTAAGTTCAGAACTTGCTGGATTTGGATATATGAATGTAGGATTTTTAGCAGGTACATCTACACCCTTATTATCATCTTTCCTTGCAAAAGGAACTTCTATTTTCTGATCAGCAAGCTTAATTGTATTGCCAAAAGCATCTGAGGCGTAGACATCTGTTAACTCTATGCTTATTAATCTCTCCGCTCCTTCTTGGAGTCTAAAGCCTTCAATTTCTTCTTCTACTATAAATGAAAGCACGGCTACTATTCCTTGCCCACTAGAATTTACTCTAGAGGTTTTTGTTATTGCAGTTTCAATTCTTCCGTCCACTGGTACAACTTGTAAGTCAATGGTAGGATCATTATGGTTAAGCCAAGAGGACTTCAAATAATTCATATTCATGCTGGATGAATCAGCAAGATCTGCGCTTACATTTAGCGCGAATGAAAATGAATGTACATCTATAGCTGGAAACTCATCATTTCCTGCTATAACATTTATGAAAAGGACTTCACCAGAATCTACTGATTCTTGTTGAGATTCAAGTTCTATAATATACTCATCAGAAATAAGAGATTCATATTGTGAATAGCTTCTCATCATCCCATAATTCGCCAGAATTGCATCTGCATCTTGCTCTGTAATCACTCCATCGCCGTCTGAGTCAGAATGTGCTGCACTTTTAGATGCATCGCCATTTTGTCCATACCAGATTCCGTGATCAATATCATTTCTAGACGGAACAATCTTCCCCATATTGGATCCAATTGTTTGAAGATCAAGTAAGCTTACTTTTCCATCATTATTTGCATCACCTTCCCAGATACAGTCATCAACACAAGGACAAGTACCGCTTGTATCTTGATAGGCATTTACGTGTACAATTGTTTTTATTTGATGGCAAGCGTTTGCTGCTGTACAATAAAAAAGGTCAAAAACATCAGTGCCAACAAATCCAGGATTTGGTTTGTACACAATTTTATTTACACCTACTATACTATAACAGCTATCTGTTTCTTCTTCACCTTCATCAAGCAAGTTTAAAGTACCATTAGTAGGGAGATTAAATACAGACCAATCCGTTCCTTCGATTGGAACTTTATAGTCTATAACAAATGGCGTATTTTCTAAACCATCAAATTCATAAGCGTACCAATTGAATGGTTGTTGGTCACTTACTACTATGCTTATTTCAGCTGTGTAATCTGTAAGACCATCTGAAGCAGTATAATAGAAATTTTGAACACCATAATATCCTTCAGGTGGGAGGTAAACAAAAATACCATCTCCTTCATATTCAAGTTCTTCAGAGTAATCTATAATCGCAAATGCTTTTAGATCATTTTCATACACATCAAACGTGATCTCTGTATTTTTTGAAGTATAGACTTTATCGTCTCTTATAAATGAATTATTGTAAGCCTTGTCATACACTTTAATGAATACGTTATATGCATAGCCGTCTCCATTTATAAATTGAATTGAGTCAAGTCCTGTAAAATTGCTTTGTGGTGTATACTGATAAGCGAGCTCATTAAATGCAGCGACATCTCCATCCGTGGAACCATAAGCAGCATTTAAGGCAAAGCCACTACCTGGTAGTGTGAAGGAAAGAGGCGATTTATTTGTTGTAAACAATTGTCTTGTTTGATCTGCAACAATGTTTACATTAGGTATTGCTACAACTAGACTGTTATCATTTGTGAAAAATGTATCAGCGACGAGATATTGTGCATACATTTTGTCTTGTGAACTTAATGCTACCAAATCAACATTAGATCCATTGGATTCAGCATCAACATCTTGATCGAGAACTGTGCCTACTAACTCTAATTCACCAGCAGTGCTAGAATCGTTATTCAGAACATCAACACTCAGATCAGAGTCAATCATTACATAATCCCTGGTTGTCCCTACAATTGAAGTAACTGTGTTTAGTTCTAGAACTGTGTATTGGGGCTTAGGGATAAATGAAATAGGGCCCGGCACATAATATTCTATTGTGAAAGTAGCATTGCCGACTACTGAGCCTCCAGTGAATACAAATTCATACATTTGATTACCCAAGAAACTAGGTGCACTAATGTCTCCCCAGTTAGCTGTTTGTTCAACGAATAAAAGCGTTGGTGTAATGGTAGATTCAATAATTATGGATTCTTGGCCGTTTAACGGAACAGTCACAGATATGTAATCTGGGTTCTCTTGTGCTATTAGACTTAGGGGCATGCTAATTATCACAAAAAACAAACAATTAAGTGTGTTTTTTAAACGGCTCATGATTAGTTTTGGTTAACCTATACAAAGATGTAGAAAATTATCTACTTTTTTTATATACGAACGTTAATATTATGTAAAGTATTGACATTCTTATTCTTATAATACAGAACTCATTGGATTGAAGAGTATTATGTATTAGTAAAATCTACCATATAAACAGGATTTACTTATATATATAATTTTAATCTATATTTACAGTTAATTGATTATCAGTTGTTTACAAATAGTGTGTTTTAGTAATGTTAGATGTAAAGATTTATAAGGCCCTTTTGAATACAGAAAAGAAGACCAGAAATAGGTTTTCCAAGTATCTAAATTCACCCTATTTCAATGCTAATCAAGAGATTAGTAAGCTAAATGAGATCTTAGAAGATAGCATTCCAAACAAACTAGATATTACTAAAGAAGCTATATGGTCAGAATTGAAGGCTACAGTTCCTTACAATGATAAAGTCTTGAGAAGTTTATTCAATAAATTATTAACCCATTTTGAGGACTTTTTAGCTCAAGAAAAGTTTCAATCGAAACGGCTTACCAAGTCATTTTACAAATTACAACAAGTACAAGATGACAAATATGAGATTCTGAGAAATCAAATTTTGAAAGAAGTAAGGACTACAGAAGCAAGATATCAGGAATTGTCAGCAGAATTTCATCTTGATATGTATCTTATCGAGAACCTCTACTTTTTCATAAGTTTTGATTTTCAAAGAAAACAAAGAAAATCAGCTAAAAAAACGTTTAGTCTTTCAAAAACACTCCACCATCTTGATGTGTATTACATCGCAGAAAAACTGCGCTTTATTTATATCCAACTTTTCTGGAATGAATATTTTGAAGGCGACACGAGTGATCTTTTTAATGATGAAATATTGCGTGCTGTAAACAAGGGACGATTTCGAAATGAAAAACTTCTTGTTGCATTTTATTATGCAATACGCACATTGACAAACCCAGAAAAGGATAACTATTTTAAATCTTTAAAATCGCTTTTACAAGAAAATTTTGATGCCTTTACAAAGATTGACCAAAGGTTTTTTTATGACGTTCTACTTACCTACTCTAATCGTAGAGTAAACAAAGGAGACCGAGATTATTTGATGGAATCTTATAAACTATACAGGGACATTGTAGAACGCGGAGTGGTACTTAATGACAATGAAATATCACCAGTTACATTCAGAAATATTATAGCTGTTGCACTACGCGCTAAAGCATATAAATGGGTTGACTATTTTGCAAATGAATATGTGAAATTTCTTCCTAAAGCTGAAAGAGAGAATGCATTTAATTTCAATATTGCAAGAATACATTTTTACAAAAATGAATACGGAGAAGCTCTTCTTTCTATGAATCAAGTCAACTTAGATGATTTGTTTTATGATCTAAATGGTAGAACACTTTTAGTTGCTGTGTACTATGAATTAGAAGAAACTGAAGCTCTTCTTTCAAGTGTTCAAGCCTTTAAAAATGTTTTAAAAAGAAAGAAACTGAGTCCAGCTGCAAAATCACGCTATAATAATTACCTTAAATTAACTCAAAAACTAGCAATCGCTAATCCAGATAATAAAAGAAAACTACGCATGCTGCAAAAGCAGATAGATGAGCTCTCGTCTGTGAATAAACCTTGGTTAAAAGAAAAAATGTTGGAATTACTTCCAGCTGTTTTAGAGAGTGATTAAGAGCCCTCTACCCCTCGTAATTAGCCAACGCTTCCTTGTAAACACGCAAACATCGTTCTCTTGCAAATTTATGTTCTACAATAGGCAGAGG
>CALCMJ010000043.1 GCA_937967615.1 uncultured Saprospiraceae bacterium | reverse complement strand
AATCCTGCAACAGGATCATCAGGAACTAAGTTTGTAGGAACAGACTGGTGTGGTGAGAATGATATCAGAATAAGTGTATGGGATGCTAAGTTCAATACAGATTTCTGTTGGATAACTTTAATCATTCACGGAGAAGTTTGTGATGATGAAGCATTACCAAGAGGAAACATAGCAGGTACAATATCTACTGAAACAGGAGAGACTGTTGACGGAGTTGATGTAACAATATTAAGTCCTACACAACCTGAGTATCCTAAGTTTGATGATACAGTAGAAGATGGTTACTATGCATTTATGGAGAACCTTATGTATAACACATATCAAGTATCTGCAGATAAGACTGGAGACTGGTTAAATGGAGTATCTACATTAGATCTTGTATTAATCCAGAGACACATCTTACAATTACAGAGCTTAGATAGTGGATATAAATTAATTGCAGCGGATATCAACAGCGATGAAAACATCAGTGGAATAGATATCGTAGAACTAAGAAAATTAATCTTAGGTATCTACAGTGAATTACCACAGAATGATAGCTGGAGATTCCCTATCACAAATCAGACTATGACTATGAATCCTTTCCCTTTCACAGAGGCGATAGATATCGTAGGATTAGATACTGATATGATGGAAGAAGATTTCGTAGGAGTTAAGATAGGAGATGTTAACGGAAGCGTTACAGCAAACCTACTTGACATCACAGTAGATACAAGAAGTGCATCTACAGTAGGATTCGAAACTCAAGCAATTGGTGATAACACAATAGAGGTTAGAGCTGGCGAGAACTTTACAGATGTATATGGTTACCAGTTTACAATGAAGCTTAACGGAGCACTCGCAGGAGTGAAGAGTGGAGCCTTAACTGTAGACGCTAGTAACTTTGGAATCTTAGAGAATGGAGTTGTAACGACATCTTTCTCAGGAACAGAGTCAAATACATTTGCAGAAGGTGAGGTATTATTTACACTTGAAGTAGCAGGAGGAACAGACCTTAGCTTAGTATCAGGAGTAACTAGTGCTGAAGCATATGTAGGATCTACATTGGAAGTGGCTGAAGTAAGCATGAGAGGAGGCGACGGAGAAGTTGCTGAATTCGCGCTTGGACAGAATGAGCCAAATCCATTTGGAGAAACTACGCAGATCGCATTCACACTAGGACAAGCTGGTCAAGCTACCTTAACTGTTATGGATGTAACAGGAAAAGTAGTAACAGTAGTTCAAGCTGATTACGAAAGAGGATCTCACGTGATAGAGTTGACTAAGAGACAATTGGGTACTTCAGGAGTGATGTACTACCAATTAGAGAGTGGAGATTTCACTGCAACCAAAAAGATGATCGTAATAGAGTAATCTATATACCGAAGATAAAATCGGTTTTTGGGATGGCCTCTCTTCATTAATTTGAAGGGGGGCTTTTTTTTTGTTCGTATTTATACCCAAGCATCCTATCCATTCCTTTCCAGTTTTCCTCTTAGATCTACATTAGAACGGATTCTCTATATCGCTATAGTAGTAGTTCTAGCTAGGTTTAGTCAGCTGCAAAATTAGGCCTTGTACACATATTATAATTATATAATATGTAAAATACCCAATAAAAGGTAGTACAACATATTAAAGAAATTCTATATTTGTTCTTGATTAGTATTTTATGCTAGTCATGTTTTAGAACCTACCTATATTTTATCTCCAACCAGAGAATAGTTTTTAGACTTATTATTTAATCAGAAACACTAATTCTATTACTAGGATTATGTCATGGACGCATCGGGCTTTCCAAGGCTAATCTCAGTGATGTATTTATTAATTTAAAAGAGGATCTCATGATGAAAATCAATTTTTCATTGCACGCCCTATGTAGGCATGCAATAACATGTATCATTCTTTCGACTATTCTTTTCTTTCCAACTACAACAATTAGGTCTCAATGTTCTATGGCGTGTACAGGTGATGTACAAGTATCCTTAGACATGAATTGCGAAGCTGAAATCACACCAGATATGGTGTTGAATGATGATGCCACTTCATGCCCTTTGGGAGTTTTTATTGTAACAATTGAAGACCATTACGGCAATCCTATTCCCTTCCCACCGGGTCCAAATGGCTATCCTCTTATCGATGGTAGCTTAATAGGAGAAGCAGTATATGTTAAAATTGTCGATGACATTTCAGGCAACTCATGCTGGGGTAATCTTGTCGTAGAAGACAAATTACCGCCTACTATCACTTGTGGCTTAGACACTATTCCGTGTTTTGCTGCTTCTGATCTAGTGCCTATTGTTTTCGATTCTTGTGGCGCAGCTACTTGGACACTACTTAATGAAGTAGTTACTCCTTTAGAATGTGACTCATTTTTTATTAAAATCTTAGAAAGATCTTACCAAGCAGTGGATGCTTCAGGAAATGTATCTCCTGTTTGTACAGACACGATTTTTCTTGAAAGATTCGATTTTAATGAAATCGTTTGCCCAGATAACTTTCAAAAAGCTTTGGGTACTGCATTATTATGCAGCGAAGAATATGAATTGGATGCAAATGGACATCCACACCCTAATGTAACAGGAGTTCCTACAGCCTATGGCTTTCCCCTTTGGCCCAATCAGGATTTCTATTGTAACATAGGTGTATTTTATTCAGATTTAGAATTACCTACACCAGATTGTCTTACTAAGTACATGCGTACTTGGGAGATTAGAGAATGGTGGTGTAATATTGAATTGGACACAACGTGTTTACAAATAATTGAAATTGTAGATACGCTTGGACCAGATATTATCTGTCCACCAGATATGACAGTATCTACGAATGTTCCTATGGAATATATGGATCCTACATTAGGAAACATAAACTGTGGTGCATACTTGTTATTACCACCAGTACAGTTTGCTGATAATTGTTCGCCAGATGCTGACATCCATTTTGGTGTAAGCTACCCTGGAGGATTTATAGAAACAAACGGAGGACCAGTGACATTACCTATGGGTATACACACTGTCACCTACACTGTCTATGATGGATGCTATAATTCTTCAACATGCGATATCACTGTCGTAGTTGTTGATGAAACCGCACCAGTTGCTATTTGCGACGAATTTACCGTAGTAGGACTTACACATGGTGGAGCAGCACATGTTTACGCTGATGTATTTGATGATGGAAGTTATGATGATTGTAAGCTACAGTGCAAAATGGTTAAGCGTATGGATCCATCAAATTGTGCTCCATGCCCAACTCCAGATTTAAATGGCTTTACTTACTTAGGAACTAGAGGAGGACATTTTTATTATCTCTCTGATAGAGCTGTTCCGGGTTGGTTAGCTAAAAAAGAAGCATCCGCTTTTGAAGGACATCCTGTTATTTTTAATAATAGTCCTGAAAGAAACTGGGTTTATACTCAAGTTAGAGATGCCTTATATGAAGATGAGTTTTGGATTGGCCTTGAAAAGCATTACTCAGATTATGAATGGGCTGATGGTACAAGCCTTACTGCACCAGATTGGCAGTCAGGACAACCTTTAGCTGGAGGCGAGGAAAGTTGTGTGTATGTAAACGCAGCAAATAATTGGGAAGATGCAGACTGCAATCTTTTGTTCCCATATGTTTTGGAATTAGATGACCCATGCGGATTCAGTTCGTTTGTCGAATTCTGTTGTGCAGATTTACCTGACAACAATTCTGAACAAACTGTGATATTCAGAACTATAGATTACTATGGTAACTGGAACGAGTGTATGGTAACTGTTGAAATTCAAAATAAAATTCCTCCAACCATTACTTGCCCACCGAGTATGATTGTGGATTGTGATACACATTATGATCTTAACAACCTTGGTTCTGTATTTGGTGATGCAACTGCCGTTGGTGTTTGTGATGCTATGATTACAGAAGTAGCAGTTGAGGATTTTGACCAATGTGGACAGGGTACGTTGACAAGAACATTTACTGCGACAAGTGGTAATAATTCTGCTTCAGCTGTTTGTCACCAGGTTATTTATTTTGAAAATCCAGACCCATTTGATGGTTATACGGATATTAATTGGCCGGATGATTATGACGCGAATGGCTGCGAATCTCCTGATGACTTTGGACCAGATGTTACTGGTTATCCAACGTACACAGAAGATGAATGTGATCTTATAGGTGCTAATTATGAAGATGAAGTATTCACCTTTAACGGGAATAGCGAAAATGCATGTTTCAAAATATTGAGAACATGGACAGTTATTGATTGGTGTCAGTTTAGCCAAGGGTATTACCATACTTGGTCTTGGACACAGGTTATCAAAATCAACAACAGTGGTGATCCTGTCATTACTGGTAGTTGTGATGATATTGTAGTTTGTACATATGACGATGAGTGCTTAGAGGGGAATGTAAATCTTACTCAAACTGCAAATGATGATTGTACTCCAGATGAAGATCTCTCATGGGAATACAGTATAGATGCGTTTAACAATGGCTCTTTCGACATAGGTCCAATACACGGTTATGGTGCTACAGCTACAGCTACAGGAGATTATCCAGTGGGTTCACATAAAATTGTGTGGACATTTAAAGACAGGTGCGGGAACAGAACTACATGTGATCAATACTTTACAGTTGTTAACTGTAAAGCGCCTACTCCTTATTGTTTAAATGGATTGGCAGTAGATTTAATGCCAGTTGATACAGATGGAGATGGAGATATTGATGGAGGTGAAGTACAATTATGGGCAAGCGATTTTGATGCTGGTAGTTACCACGTCTGTCCAGATATTGATGTTGTAGTATCTTTCAGTCCTGATATTACTAACACATTTATGGATTTTGATTGTTCAACTTTAGGTGATCAAGAAGTGACTATTTACGCTACAGTAGTAGATGCAAATGGAAACGCAGTTGTGACTCCAGATGGAAGTTTACTGCAAGCTTACTGTATTACTTTTGTGAATGTACAAGATAACATGGGTGCTTGTCCAAGTGTACTATTAAACAGATTTGATATTACTGGAAATGTCTTTACGGAGATGGAAGAAGATATCATCGATGTAGATGTTCACTTAGTAGGTGCTGATAATGTTATGGATATAACAGATGATCTTGGTTCTTATGCATTTCCTCCAATGGATGAAGGTGCAATGTACACTGTGGACCCTACAAAGAATGTAGATTGGTTAAACGGTGTTTCAACACTTGATCTTGTTATGATCCAAAGACACATTTTAGGATTAGCAACACTCGAAAGTCCTTATAAGAGGATTGCAGGTGATATCAATATGGATGATAAAATATCCGGAACTGATATCGTTGAACTGAGAAAGTTAATCTTAGGTCTTTACTTGGAGCTTCCGCAAAATGAATCGTGGAGATTTATTGACGCAGCTCACAATTTTGTAACGAACGATCCATTTACTACAGACTTCCCTGAGGTTTACAATATTGATCCTCTAGAAACTGATATGGTCATTGACTTTATTGGTGTGAAAGTGGGAGATGTGAACAATACGGCTTCTGCAAATTTTGCAGACATAGAAGTTGAAAGCAGAAATCAAAAGACGCTTTCATTGTACACATTGGAATCCAATATGAATTCTGGATCTCAAGTTTCAGTACCTGTATATTCTACAGAGAATCAATCTCTCTTTGGAATGCAGTTTACAATGAAACTAGACAACGGAGTAATATTTAATGGATTGACATCTTCAAGTATAGAAATTACTGAAGATAATTTCGCAGTCCTTGATGATAACACAGTTACGTTTAGTTGGAACTCAAATGTTCCTGCGAATGTAAATGCTGATCAAGTTCTATTTGAACTTAATCTATCAACTGGGAATTCTGCAAACTTGAATACTGTAATGGACATTAATTCATCAATCACTAAAGCAGAAGCTTATAACAGTGATAGAGAAATTATGAAAATCGCGTTAAATAGAGATGCACAACTAGAGACGCAATTTGCGTTGACTCAGAATGCACCTAATCCATTTAGCGATATAACATACATTGAATTTACAATACCTAGCGACATGCAAGTGAGCATTGACGTCCAGGATATAAATGGAAAATTGATCGACCAGATCAAAGGAACATTTAATGCTGGTCTGAACAAAGTGACATTTGACGCAAAGAAGTATGGTAGCTCAGGAGTATTGTATTACACGATGAAGGCAGGTAAATATACTGCTACAAGAAAGATGGTTATTCTAAACTAAGAATATAAGAATTTACTGTTTTTGGGATGGGGCCCCACTCTAAGAAAGCTTAGAGGGGGTCTTTTTTTATTCCCTAAACTGTAGAAACTAAATTTTGACTGAACTTATTCTATACTTTTGATATTCATTATATTGGATTATGGCAAGAATACTTGGAATAGATTATGGAAAGAAGAGAACTGGGATATCAGTAACAGACCCCTTACAGATTATTGTGAGTGGCCTTTGTTCTGTGGATACCAAAGAACTCCTAGAATACCTAAAAGCGTATTGTGAAAAAGAAGAAGTGGAAAAGATCGTGTTTGGATTACCTGAACATGCAGACGGAACTCCCACTGATTTAAAGAAAGATATTGATACTTTTGTAACAAAATTTGAAAAACTACATTCAAATATCGCAATCGACTTTCAAGATGAAGCCTATAGTACGGAAGAGGCAAAAAGGTATATGCTAGAAGCTGGATTAAAAAAGAAGAAAAGAAGAGATAAGAATATTATAAATAAAATGAGCGCTGTTGTAATTTTGCAGCGATTTCTGAACCATATTTAAACGAATGATTTTACCAATAGTCGCATTTGGAACTCCTGTTCTAAAGAAGAAGGCCAAGAATATTAAAAATGACCATGAGGGATTAAAAGAACTCATCGGCAATATGTGGGAGACAATGTATAATGCAAAGGGCGTGGGCTTAGCAGCTCCCCAAATAGGCAAACGTATCAGAATATTCTTGATTGATACCATTCAACTGGAAGAAGAGGAAAGTGAATTGAAAGAAGGTGTAAAGCAAGTTTTTATTAACGCTGAGATATTGGAGGAAGAAGGAGAGTCTTGGTTATACGAAGAAGGATGTCTGTCTATACCTCATATAAGAGGAGATGTAGAACGCTTGCCTAATATTACCATTAAGTATTTTGATGAAGACTTTGTAGAGCACACTAAAAAGTTTGAAGGGATTAATGCCCGTGTTATTCAGCATGAGTATGATCATATTGAAGGAATTTTATTTACAACTAAATTGAAACCTTTAAAGCGAAGACTGATTAAACGCAAATTAGAAGCTATTAAGAAGGGTAGTGTCAAGGTTGATTATAGAATGAGATTTCCTGAATAAGGATTTTTATTTTCTTCCAAAATCGGCTGGAATCTCTCCCCAAGTTTTCGTATCCCATTTTAGAATAGGATTTTTAATAGGATTTTCCTTTATCCATTTTTCAGCTCTAGCAACCATAGTGAAGAGAATTTCATTTGATTTTGTTTTTGTCAAAGTTGTCTTCACTCTTTTATTTCTCACCCATGCCATAGCCGTTCTGGAATCCGTATAGATAGTTGTTTTTGTATTTCCTTCTTTCTTCAATTGTGCAGCTGCATGGACCAAGGCTAAAAATTCACCAATATTATTTGTACCTCTTTTAAAAGGACCTTTTCTAAATAATTCTACCCCAGAATATGTTTCCACCGCACGGTATTCCATATCTCCTGGATTTCCACTACAGGCCGCATCAACAGTAATACTGTTGGGCTCTATTATAGATTTGTCATATTCTTGAACAACTGGTGTCTTTTTATCTTTTTTAACAACATGTTCTTCGTATTGATCTCCATAAGCACTCTCTGCTTCCGCTTTGGTTTTAAAAGATTTGTACTTTGCGCCAGGATAACCAGCAATTTGTAATTGCGTATCTGTCCAATTGTCATAGATTCCAGGATTAACACCCTGCCAAACAACATAATATTTTTTCTTTTTTGACGACATTTACAATATGCTAATTGATACACATACCCACGTTTACCTAGATGACTTTAAAGAAGACATGGACCAGGTCATAGATAGATGTAAGAAACAAAATATTTCAAAGTTATACCTTCCTAATATAGATTCTACAACTTTAGTTCCATTACATAATCTTGTAAATGCTTTTCCTGAGATTTGTTATCCCATGATGGGTGTACATCCTTGCTCAGTAAAGGAGAACTGGAAAGATGAATTAGCAAGCTCAGAAGAAACTCTCCGTGCAGGAACTTACATTGGAGTTGGAGAAATAGGAATAGATCTCTATTGGGACAAAAGTTTTAAAAAACAACAAATTGAAGTGTTTTGCAAACATCTTGAATTAGCAAAAGAATTTAAACTTCCTGTTTCAATTCATTCGCGGGATGCATTAGACATTACAATTTCTGAAGTACGCAATCTGCACGACGAAACCTTGCGGGGCGTTTTTCATTGTTTTAATGGAACAACTGAACAAGCGGAACAGATAATGGATCTCTCAGGTTTTTATATGGGAATAGGAGGTGTAGTTACTTATAAAAATGCAGGGGTGGATAAAGTTGTAAAAGATCTACCGCTTGATAGACTAGTTCTAGAAACTGACGCACCCTACCTCTCGCCAGTACCATACAGGGGCAAAAGAAATGAACCCTCATACATTAATGAGATAGCGCAAAAAATAGCAGAGCTTAAAGAAATTAGCTTTAATGAAGTAGCAGAACAGACTACAAAAACTGCTACAGATTTATTTTTATAAAAAAGCGGAGAATGAGGGATTCGAACCCTCGATACCCTTTTGAGGTATACACGCTTTCCAAGCGTGCGCCTTAAGCCACTCGGCCAATTCTCCTTTGATTAAAATAGGGATGCAAATTTAGGAAAAACTGGCAATTATTGTCCTGTAGAATACTATATTAGCTTGAATGCTATACGCCAAATATGCTTATCGTTACATCTTCTAAGAAAAGATCATTAAAAGGGCTTGAATTGGGATAATTTATGGTCAAAAAAGAGAGTTGAATTAGTGTACTTTGGCAATAATTTCTATTTTTAGCGAATAAACCTTTAAACTTATATTCACTACACAGATTTAAAAAGAAAAATCGACTAGTTATGCGAAAATTTATTGCGTTAAGTGTTGTATTTGTTTTGTTTGCTTGTTTTGGAGCAACAGAAATATTAGCACAGGAAGCAGAAGCCTCAAGTGGAGGATTTCAGATGCTGAAAGAAAAATTTATTGAAGGAGACTGGAAGTTTATGTCAACTGTACTAGTCTGCCTTATTTTAGGATTAGCCTTTTGTATTGAAAGAATTATTACTCTCAATATAGCTACAGCAAACACAGATAAGTTATTAAACAGTATAGACGAACGTCTTGCTGATGGTGATTTAGAAGGTGCCAAAGAAGTAGCTAGAGCTACTCCAGGACCAGCTGCAAGCGTTCTTCACGAAGGGTTAAGAAATGCAGCCGGAGGACCTGATGCCGTTGAAAAAGCAATTGTATCCTATGGGTCAGTTCAGATGGGACTTTTAGAGAAAGGTCTTGTATGGATTTCGTTATTTATTGCGATTGCACCCATGCTTGGTTTTATGGGTACTGTAATCGGTATGATCAAGGCCTTTGATAGAATTGAAGCAGTAGGAGATATTTCTCCAGCAGTAGTAGCAGGGGGTATCAAGGTAGCCTTATTGACAACCGTATTTGGTTTGATTGTAGCGATTATCCTTCAAATCTTTTACAATTATATCGTAAACAAAATTGACGGTATAGTAAATAGAATGGAAGATGCTTCTATCGGTTTGGTAGACGTGATGGCGAAAAACGGTATTTTCAAGTAAACTACAAAACAAAAAAAAGTATGTATAAATTACTTACTAAACACGGTCAATTAGGAGCACTATTGCTTGGCTTATTAGCCATAGTTATAACGATGTTCTCTATTACCAGTGGTATAAAAGGAGCAGGGTATAGTACATCTGATGATCTTAATGCCATCCTAAAAAGTTCACCAGATCAGTCTTTTGACTTTTTTAACCCTGGTGTCTACATGGTGGGAATCTTACTAGGAGCAGCTCTTTTGCTTTGGGCATTTTTTGCCCTCAAAGGACTTATTACCAATCCTAAAGGATCCATGAAATTTATTATTGGATTTGCGATATTGATTGCTCTACTGTTTGCTCTTTATAGCATGTCAGAGAACGAGACAACTGGCAAGATCGCTGAATTGTTACAGAGAGAAAACGTTTCGGAAACAACAAGTAAGTTTATTAGTGCAGGTGTCAAAGGAACAGTTATACTAGGGATCTTGACAGCGGCAGCTATGATATTATTTGAAATCAGAAATCTATTTAAATAATATGGGAAAGAAAAGCGCAAAAGATAGGATCAGTAATGAGATCAATGCAGGTTCAATGGCCGATATAGCTTTTCTGCTCTTGATTTTCTTCCTTGTAACTACAACAATTGATGTGGACAAAGGTGTGCTGGTAAAACTCCCACCTTGGTCTGAAGATGAGCCAGATATTCAAAAGTTGAAAACTAGAAATGTATACTCCGTTTTGGTAAATGCACAAAATCAACTTTTAGTTAGAGGCGAACCAGCTGACATTGATGACCTCAGAGAAAATGCTAAAGAATTTATTAGCAATCCTAGGAAAATGGAAAACATGGCCGAGGCACCTAATAAGGCAATTATTTCTCTGAAAAATGATAGAGGTACTAAATACAAAACGTACCTGGAAGTATACAATGAGCTCAAAGCAGCCTATAGAGAACTCTGGGATGAAGCATCGAAAAAGAAATTCGGAAAAGATTATGAATTTCTTGAACGTACCCAACAAAAAGAAATTAGATCAGGGATACCTCTGGTAATTTCTGAAGCGGAACCAACAAATTTTGGAGAAGAGTAAAAAATAATATTATGTCAAAATTTCAAAAGAAAAGAGGGAAGGCGAGTCCTGAAATATCTACGGCTTCTTTGCCTGATATTATTTTTATGCTGCTCTTTTTCTTCATGGTCGTTACAGTATTAAGAGATGCATCACGACAAGTAGAAGTAATTGTGCCTAACGCATCTGAACTTACAAAACTGGAAAAAAAGTCTTTGGTTAACCATATATACGTCGGGAAACCTAAAAAACAGTTTGCTGCCGCTTATGGTACTAGCCCTAGAATTCAGTTAGGAGATAAAATATCAGATATTAAAGATATACCCCTGTTCTTAGAACAACACAGATCAAAAGTGCCAGAGAAACAAAGACCCGCGATCAAGACCTCTTTGAGAGTAGACGGTGATGTGACGATGGGTATTTTAGCTGACTTGAAAACTCAACTGAGAAAATCTGGCCAATTATTGGTCAATTACTCAGCTAAGCCAAAAGCAGAATAGTCGATTTTATAGTATGAAAAAACTAAAGGATTTGAGATAACTCAAATCCTTTTTTTGTCTTATACCCCACTAATTCTATTAAAATTAACGTAGTCTATCCATAGATTTCACCAATGATTCATCCTTTCGAATAAAATAGATAGCAAGCCCAGAAAAGACTAGAGCTATTAAAGGAAGATATGTTCCCAATTTATCTTCTACGTTTGCATTTGCAGCCATATTACTCGCTTCATTATAAAAAAGTAATATTGCTGTAACCATCAATAAAATGCAAAAAATAGTAGCAAATATGCTCACTCTTAGCTGAGTGCCTCTATTACCATATAAGAATATAGCAACGAGGCTCAATAGCGCCGCTCCACCCGCTAATATGCTTAACACAATATGATCTTTAACGTCATACACTTTATCAGATAAGAATTGTGAAGTAGATATGTCACTGTCCGCAAACGGAACAAAAAATAATGCCCCTATAGCAAGAGCACTCAAAAGAAGAAAAACGGACTGTAGTCTTTGTATCATTATTTAGTTTTTGTTACTTACGAATATAGATATCTTAGATTGAACAGACATAATAAATATGAATCTTAGTTTTTGGGAAAGCAGATATATTAACAACTCAGACATCTGTGTCATTGGTGCTGGCTTGGTCGGGTTAATCTCTGCCATTGAACTCAGACTAAAATATCCCAATGCTAAGATAATCATCGCAGAAAGAGGCTTTATTGGCACCGGTGCAAGTACCAAAAATGCAGGATTTGCTTGCTTTGGCTCCATCGGAGAGATTAAAGACGATATAGACAACAGGACAGAAGAAGAATGCATTGATTTGATCTCAAAGCGCTGGGTGGGCCTAAACCGACTCAGAGCACTATTCCATGATGATCAGGAAATAGGTCTTGAATTTAATGGCTCGTATGAAATTTTTACAAATGAAGAAACTGAAAAGGCAAATTCACTAAGCAATAATCTTGAGTACTTCAATAATATTGTAGACCAGGCTATTGGTGAACAAGATGTGTTCGCAGTACAAGAAAACCCATTCCCATTTCACATCTACCCAAATGTTATATGCAACAGATTAGAAGGACAATTGGACGTAAGCGAACTTATACATAGCCTGCATAAATTGTGCGCTAAAAATGATATCCATATACTTAATGGATTTTCTCTAGATAGCTATATTGAAAAAGACAATATTGCACTTGAATTTTCAAATGGGATTTCTTTGGAGACAAGTAAACTTGTTTTTGCGACAAATGCATTCACAAAAAAATTCTTCCCAGAACTTGATCTAATCCCTTACAGGAATCAACTCGTAATCACAGAACCAATAGATGATTTAGATTGGAAAGGAACCTTCCACTATAATTCTGGACTAGGGTATTTTAGAAATGTAGGCAAAAGAATCTTAATAGGAGGGCGTAGAGACTTAGACATGGAAAGAGAGCAGACGACAGACTTTGGAATCACAGACTTGATACAAGATCACTTAGTGGAATTTCTTCAAAATACATTAAAAGTAGAGCCAAATGTAAGAATAGAAAATCGCTGGAGTGGAATCTTAGCCCATGGAGACACTAAAGCTCCTATTCTTAGAAAGATATCAGAAAATGTCCTTTGCGCTGTACGTCTAGGAGGCATGGGAATAGCAATAGCCTCAAACACAGCAAAAGAACTAGCAGATCTAGTTTAAATTATTAAATTTTCTATCCATTAAAGAAACGTTATACTCAAGCCAAGTGTATAATCATATAAGTATCTTTACTTTTGATTTGAACAAAATTCTATTCATATTATGTATGCTTTTTAGCGCTGTTGCTTCTGCACAGATACCTGATTCTATTTCAGAGCCAGATAAAGAGAAATTGTATAGTTCTGCAAATAATTTTAAACTAGACTATACACAAGAAGAACCTATCCAGATACTTACAGGAAATGTAAAAATGTATCAGGATAGCGTCTTTATGTTCTCAGATTATGCCAAAATTGTAAAAAGTAATTTTCTTACAGCGGTTGGGAATGTGATTATCATCCAAGATGATTCTATACGTGTGTTTTCAGATTCTCTCATCTATGATGGAGAAGTATTAAAGTCAGAATTGTATGGAAATGTGGCTATGCAAAATGGAGATAGGGAATTATTCACAAATATCCTCTACTATGATCTGGAAAACAAAATTGCAACATTTCCTGACACCATGTTTATGCAGAACCAGGAATCAAAACTGAATAGTTTAGAAGGCATCTACTGGGTAGATAAAGGAGAAGCCATTTTTAAACGCAAGGTAGTGGTTGAGGATTCTACCTTTATATTGAAGGCGGATTCTTTGCATTTTAACACAAACACAAATGTTGCAACGTTTATAAGTCCCACCTATGTCTATAAAGACAACAAGGAAATCTATTGCGAAGCAGGATATTATAATATGGAAACAGGCGATGCTGTTTTTCTTGGTAATCCGAGGTATAAAGAAGGGGACAAGAATGCTAAAGCAAATGAAATAAGATATACAAAAACAAAAAACGAAATTGCACTTTTAGGTGCAGCTTCATATAAGAGTCTAGATGAGACAGCAACTGCAGACACAATATTGTTTGATGAAATTACAGAGGATGTTACTCTACTAGGTGATGGAATATATCAAGGAAAAGAGAAAAGGGTAGAAGGAGATGTCGTCATTTTTAATAGCAAGACTGAATCTGTAAGTGTAGAAGGAGAAGGCTTTCTTAGCGAACCACCAATGATAATTCGAGGAGAGGATATTAAATATGATAGCCTTAGCGGATTTGCACATATAAGAGGAAATGTCACTTGGAGAGATACAAGTAAGAACAATACAATCTTTGGAGAATATCTAATTTACAATGAGAAAGAAGAAACAGTACGGGTTGAAAAGGCAAATGACGTAAGACCACTTTTATTACAAATACTTGATGAAGATACACTTTACCTGAGCGCAGATACTTTGTTGTATACGAATATCAAGACAGATAGCACGGAGTACAAAGAGTTTACAGCTTTTCCTGATGTCCGCATATATAAAGAAAATTTGAGCGCACTTTCTGATCACTTGTATTTTGATGACATTGATTCTATTTTTGTGCTTACTGGGGTGCCAGTAATGTGGTCAGATACATCGCAGTTTTCTGGAGATACAATTCATATTAATTTAGAAAATGAAAGAATTAGTAGCCTTGAGATAATGCAGAATAGTTTTATTGTAAATGCGGAAGTAGGAACATATTACAATCAGATTTCAGGTACTGATGTACTTGCAGTGTTTAAAGAAGATTATGTAGATAACATGTATGTAACAGGAAACTCTAGATCTATTTATTACTTGAAGGACGAAATTGGAGCTTTTATAGGTTTAAATAAAACGGATTGTAGTAAAATGCGTTTTTATTTCCAACAGGATTCCTTGACGGACGTTCGCTTTTATGCAGATCCCACCTCGGTATTGACACCTATTAAAATAACATCAGATGGCGATCTTTACCTAGATGGATTTTTTTGGAATATTGACATAAAACCTAATAGTGTTGAAGACCTCTTGGATATTAATAAATCTGTACAAAGAGGGAATGGAGCTCGCTCACAAAGTAGCGGGATTCCTGAAGGGATACCTACAAGTAATCAAAACGAAAATGGTATTCCGTCAAACGTGCCTACAGGGAACCAAACAAAGAAAAATTCTTCAGAAGCAAAGAAATCAAATTCACCCAATTCTAATAAAAAGAAAAATTGATCATGTCTAGATTCTGTTTATTCCTTACCCTATTCTTTTTCAGCAATATTTTTACAGTGCATGCACAGACAGATGAATTGATGAAAGCGAATGCATTAGCACAATCAGGTAAAACGAATGAGGCAATAGAGACTTATGAAACTGCTACGAGTAATGGGGAGAGTTCTGTTGAACTTATGTACAATCTTGGGACACTATATCTACAGGAGAAACAAGTAGGAAAATCTATATTATTTCTTGAGCGTGCATTGAAACATGATCCCAAAAATAAAAATGCACTAGCTAATCTAGAAATTGCAAATTCAGAAATCAAGGATCCCATATTTGCGATAAAACCATTTTTCTTAATGTCATTTTGGACGGGGTTTTCACAAATCTTGTCCATGGAACTTTGGGGAATATTGGCTTTGATTTTTTTAGCTGGACTCGTATTTATGATAAACAAGATTTTATTTGCTTCCGTCGCTAAAAAGAAGAAATGGCTTATTATGGGTATTATACTTTCTGGGCTATTTTTAAGTTTGGCAGCTGCATTGACAAGATATACAGCAGTTAAGGATGATAGCTTTGCAATTGTTATGTCAGAAGTAGATAGATTGGATGGCCCAGATGCTAACAGCAAAAACGTAGACTATCCTTTTATTTCTGAGGGAATAAAAGTAAGGATTAGAGATAGTTTTGAAGATTACTATAAGGTGAAACTACCAGACTCTGATGAGAGTTGGATAAAGAAAGAAAAATTAGAAAAAATTTAGGAAGAGCGTTCGCCCTTAAACATTCACAGCTTCTTCAGAGATACTTACGAAAGTTCTGTTAAGTCTTTTCTTCTTGAATACAACAAAACCTTCAACTTTTGCATGAAGAGTAAAATCTTTACCCATGTACACATTGTCACCAGGGTGAAACTTAGTTCCTCTCTGTCTTACGATTATATTTCCAGCTTTGGCAAACTGACCACCAAATAATTTTACACCGAGACGTTTACTATTACTGTCTCTTCCATTATCCGTACTACCTACTCCTTTTTTATGTGCCATGATCTTAGTTGTTTAAAGTGTGCGATTATCCAGTTATTGAATCAATCTTAATTTTAGAAAATTGTTGTCTGTGGCCATTCTTAACTTTATAGCCCTTTCTTCTCTTTTTCTTAAACACGATGACTTTATCTCCTTTTACCATTTCTTCAAGAACCGTAGCATTCACAGTTGCACCAGAAATAGTAGGGGAGCCAATGTTTGTATTGTCACCATCTGAAGTAAGTAATACCTCGTCAAAGCTTAACTTTTCACCTTCTTTAGCACCAAGTCTATGAACATATATTTCATTACCTGATTCTACCTTAAATTGCTGTCCTTTAATATTTACTATTGCAAACATGAGTTTTCCTTTTTGAAAATGGATTGCAAAGATAATCTATAATCTCTTAAAATCAAGGTCTTAGCAGCAATTTTATAAGCCTTTTGGATAAGCCTTAGATTTGGGATTATCCAGGAAGAAATCCCTTAAATGGAAGCTCTTTTTAAGGCATTCATTGCCTCTTTTGAGCTTAATATTGATCTTGGAACCATGTTCTCCAGAGAATTTATTCAATATTTTGTTCAAACTTAGCAGAGAAGCAGGCCAAAATCCCACTTTTTTGATAATATCCCCTTTTTCTATCCCCGCGAGAGCGGCAGGAGAATCAGGCAATACATCCTTTACATAATAGTCTTTTAGGTCTTCACCAAAGGCAATCAGCATTATTCCGCTTTTATCATATTCAAACTTTTTATTATATGACTTCTTGGCCTTCAGGTAAAGCTTGTGATTTGTATAATCGATGATCATTCTGAATCTAGACAGAATGATATTACCTATAATACCATTTCTATATACAGTACTTTTATTATGCCATACACTATCTACATCTTGGAAATTTGTAATGATATTATCAAATTTATATGGCCCAAATTCTAACTTATCTGCCTTTCCTATGTATCCCTCTATGATACCGCCAAGACCATGACCTAAATTTCCTTTTAAAACATTTGATGGCAACTTGAGTAATGAATCAGTATTGCTATGCAGTAAATACGTAAGACCAGCTCCCGTATCTAAAAGTAGTACCACATCAACAAGCTCTCCTTGCTCTACTTGTGTCTTTGCGTTTACATAGGGCTTGTTCTTCACGATGTTAATGTCTATCTCCTTAAAGTCTTTCGGATTAGGAGGCGTGAATTTGTCTGGGTTGATTAGCTTAATTTTTTTCTTATCGTAATTGATGTCTATAACCAACCCTTGAAAAAAACTACCTCCTATGATACCATCTATGGATACTCCTGTAAGTTCTTCTAACCTTAAATAATCTTCGCTCAGAACTACAATATCTCTTTTTACCTGGGGCAAGTCTTCAAGATCTAGTTTTACATTTCTAGAAATAAAAGCAGTAATGCCCTCACTCAGATCCGCACCCACTATAGTCACTTCTTGGGTATACTCTAGACCTAGAAGATCAGCTATTGACTTTTGAAAAAGAATAGTGTGTTCAGCACCGGTATCATAAATGAATGTAAGCGGCAAAAAGTTATTCAACTTGACATCTAATAATATGTAGTGATTTTCAAACCTAAAACTAAATTCAACCTCTTTATTATTCTCAATAAGTTCTAATCCTCTGATTTGCGTAGATGCAACAAACGTACTTTGAAGCATTATAAAGAGAAAAAGAATACGTTTTAATGGTTTTGTCATAAAAATCACCGTGCGATTTGAGAATTGAAGTTAATTTACGTTTTTTAGTGAAGAAATCAATCCAATGCAGGGCCTTCAAAGACGACTTTCTCTATATGGACTCACGATGATCGTCATCGGATCATGCATAGGCTCAGGTATATTTATTACACCCAGCGATGTCGCCTCGCATATTCAAGTTCCCGTCTACATTCTTTTAATCTGGTTAGCTGGTGGGATTGTCTCTATGTTTGGTGCACTCAGCTTTTCAGAATTAGGAGCAATGTACCCTAAGTCAGGAGGCGTTTATGTCTATCTGAAAGAAGCCTACGGCCCATTGGTAGGATTTCTTTACGGTTGGGTTACCTTATTTATAATTAACACTGGTGCATTAGCTGCATTGAGCATTGCCTTTGCAGACTTCTTGTCCTTTTTTTACGAGTTCACACAGATACAAAAGCAAGGTATAGGAATAGCCTTAATCATTACGCTTACAGCAATTAATGTCAGAGGGGTAAATGTATCACAACTCTTAGCAAACACCTTTTCTGGAATTAAGATAATTGCGATTTTAGTCTTGTTAGTTGTAGGTCTCTTTTTTGGAACAGAAGGAAAAGAAATATTTACTCTTCCTGCACAATCAGAGCCCCTCGGAATTAAGCCCATCTTGTTTGCTTTCATTGGCGTGTTTTGGTCTTTTGGAGGTTGGCACCACGCAACCTACCTTTCAGGAGAAGCAATCAAACCCCAGAGAAATGTCCCTAAATCTATAGTGATAGGCACACTAGCAGTAACTCTTTTATATGTCTTTGCTAATATTTCATATCTACTTTTGCTCCCTATGGATGCTATCACCAGTTCTACAAGAATAGCAGGTGATGCAGTTGCGACTGTTATATCAAGCGGAGGAAAAATTGTCACCGTCCTCATATCTATTTCCATTTTTGGCACCATTGCTATTTACACAATGTCTGCACCTAGAATATATTTTGCTATGGCAAAAGACGGCGTATTTTTTCCTCAGCTAGCCAAGGTGCATGATAAATGGAGTACACCATATGTAGCAATGATCTTTCAAGCATTTTGGGCCTGTATCCTTATTCTCATGTGGGGATCTTTCATCAAAGTGATCACCTTCGTTACATTTATGGATATTGTTTTCATGATGTTAGCAGGCTTTGCTCTATTTATTTTACGCAAGAAACGACCAGATGTCCCTAGGCCCTACAAGACTCTTGGCTATCCCGTAATTCCATTTTTGTACGTCCTTATAACGGCAGCCTTCGTCATCAATCTTATAATTTCTATGTCCATGGAATCCCTCTCAGGACTATTGATTTTATTCTTGGGCATTCCTGTCTATTATTATTTTAAAAGTAAAAATGTGTAGGGCATGCCCCTCGCTACGCTCAGGTCGTTCCCTTACAAGCTCGCGATTCCGCTCGGCCACTTCGTGTCTGGACTGCCCCACGCTTAGATTATTCCTGTGGAATTTAATTCCCCTTCATTTCCTCTTTTTAACTTGTACTTGCACTTGCAATTGCACTTGCATTTGCACTCCCTCCTGCAGTCCACTTTCCAGGCAACTCATGCGGGCAGCTGCTATTTTTTTTCTGCAATAGAAAAACGAATCCTTGGATCGTGTGATTAATATTCTTTGAACTTTCAAGTTTATAAAAATGCACAGTCCAATGGGTCCTGACCCATTGAAATTATAATCTTCGTGCGTATTACAAGGTGTCAGGCCTCCTTGGATCGTGTGAAAAATGCACAGTCCAATGGGTTCTGACCCATTGGCATTATAATCTTCGTTGTGTATTACAAGGGGTCAGGCCCCCTTGGATCGTGTGAAAAACGCACAGTCCAATGGGTTCTGACCCATTGGAATTATAATCTTCATTGCGTATTACAAGGGGTCAGGCCCCCTTGGATCGTGTGAAAAATACACAGTCTAATGGGTTCTGACCCATTGAAATTATAATCTTCGTTGCGTAGTACAAGGGGTCAGGCCCCCTTGGATCGTGTGATTAATATTCTTTGAACTTTCAAGTTTATAAAAATGCACAGTCCAATGGGTCCTGACCCATTGAAATTAT